>NATP01000051.1 GCA_002085375.1 candidate division Zixibacteria bacterium 4484_95
CATTCTCTGTTTGCCCCCAGATTCTCTGTTTTCTCCGGACGAAGTCCGAAGCTCGTCCGGTTGGGCAATCCCTTTTATATCAATGGATTGAGCCAGCCGGCCGTTTTCGCAAGTTTGGAAACACGGCCTGTGGTGCGAAAAAGCACCCGAATTTTCGAACCAAAAGTCCGTCGCAGGATTTGGGAAGCGGGATCAATGTTGATTTCCCTTCAGGAAAAACCATCACCCAATGTCTTTTACTTGTCAAAGTCCAAACTCTTGGGGATATACAACAGTTCCGGCTTTCCCGGATAATGCTCCTGGTATCAGTTCAATAGCCATGAAAGATCCATCAGGAACGTCAAACGGGCAGATAATTCCCCACGTTGAAGCTTTCTTGAACCCGAATTTCGGATAATATTCTTTGTGCCCCAGCACAATGACCGACTCATAACCGAGTATTTTTGCTTTTCTTAAGCCTTCGGTTATGAGGCTTCCGCCAACACTTTTTTTTGGAATTTCGGATACTATCAGGCAAACTATGCAAATTGGCCTCATCAAAAGGGTCATAGCACGGGTAAACAACCTTTAAAGTCAACATTTATTCTTACCTGTTTTTTGTTAAATAAGGAAATTTATAGTTAGTGTTTAATGAAGGAATTGTTACGATATCGTAAAATATAAAAGTGCCAACTTATCGATCTGGTAAAATATCATTTCTTTAAAATTCTCAGTACCGCATTAATGCGTTCATTAAATGATTAGAGCGAACCTGAATGAAGTCTCAGCCTCGGACTCTATTAGTTGAGTATTTGTATATTTAACAAAATATTAATTTTCTCTTAATAGCTGATAAACATTTCTATAGTCAATTTCGACACGATGAGAGGATTCTGGTTTAAGATCTCAAGCTTTTGGGTCATACTGGTTCAAACCATTTTCAATAATTGTCCAGTGGATAATAAGTTAAACTCCTCCCAGCTATTATCAATCAGTTACAGGTCAAAAAATCTCACGCAATTGCATTTAAGTTATGTTCTTATGGATATAAATATCTCATCGGGCTTGTTATTCTTACTTTCTGTAATATATCAAAATTTAACCAAGGAGGGTTGATATGAACAGATGCCTTATCAAATCGAACTTATCGAGAAATATTTTCCAATTTTCGGCCAAATTGATATTCATCTTTTTGGTGTTTACATTGATTTTTGGAATACCGAATGTATCGGCATCCCTGTCTGACAGCGGCGGACGTATTTTTGGAAGTATTGTTGATTCTGAAACCGGAGAATCGTTACCAGGAGCAACAATCTTTTTGGAGAACACAACCATTGGCACAGCAAGTGACCTTGATGGAGCATTTTCTTTATTAAAAATTCCTCCAGGTCGATACAATTTGATTATTCACTTGATTGGGTATGCCAGGACAAAAATTGAAAATCTAGAGATAGAGGAAGGTAAATTAAGCAAATTGGATATAGCTCTTGTTCCAGATGCAATTAAAATCCATGATGTTGTTGTAACTGCAAAAGCTATTCAAAATACCGAAGGCTCCTTACTTAAAAAACGCCAGAAATCGGTTGCCATTAGCGATGCTATCAGTGCCGAAGCAATTTCCCGTTATGGGAGCAGTGATGCTGCCGAGGCGATGAGCCAGATAACCGGAGCATCCGTAGTAGATGGTAAATACGTCTTGGTACGTGGATTAGGTGAACGTTATTCAAATACAAAGCTTAACGGAGCTGAATTGCCAAGTGCTGACCCTGACAAAAAGGCTTTTCAGATGGATCTTTTACCTGTGAATCTCCTGGATAATCTTATTGTAACGAAATCATTTACACCGGACCAGCCTGGTAATTTTACTGGAGGTATCATTGATATCGGGACGAAAACCTACCCCGAGTCGTTTTCTTTGAAATACTCTACCTCCTGCTCATTTACTAAAGGAACAACCGGTAATAAAAACTTTTTAACTTATCCAGGTGGAAATAAGGACTGGTTTGGTATGGATGATGGTACTCGGAATTTGCCGGAAGAATTACAAGACACGTCAATAGTTATCCCTGATATAGGTTATGCCTTTACAGATTCAGTATTGGCTCATGAGCTTGACAGGTTATCTAAATCTTTCACTCGCGTTATGGCTCCAACAGTAAAAACAGCCCCACTGAATAAAAACTTTTCTCTCTCATTAGGCAACACGACAATGCTATCCGGAGGTATTCCCCTAGGATATCTTGGTAGTTTCAGTTATAACAGGAAATATTCATTTTATGATGATGGAAAAGTTGCGAGTTGGAAACTGACCGGTAATATTTCGGAGGTTGATGAACTCAACAAAGATTTCGAATTAAAAGACTCACACGGTAAAGATGAGGTGATATGGGGAGGCTTAGCAATATTGTCGCTTAAACCACATCCTGCACATGAGTTGACTTTCAACTATTTATTTACTCAGAGCGGAGAATCTTCTTCAAGGTATCTTACCGGTAAGTTCTATGATGGGAATCTTCCCGATGATGCTGTTTATGAGACGAGAGTGTTAAAATATACAGAACGTAACCTCCAATCCATCCAACTCCGAGGTCAGCATAACCTGAATAAATTTAAAGATATAAATATCGAGTGGATGATATCGAATGACAATAATAGCCAGGATGAACCGGATTTAAGGTTTTTTTCAAACCATTATTTTATTACTGAAAATGACACTACAAATTCTGTTGACACAACATATTCTATTACTCCTTCTCATTACAGGGTTCCACAACGATATTTTCGGTATCTTGATGAGAATAATTTACGATTTGATTTAAAAATATCGATGTCTTTCAAACAATGGGCTGATCTTTCCGGTAAGTTAACATTCGGTGGCCTGCTTAATCAGAAGAATAGAACATATAGGGAACGAGTATTTGAGTATCGTAATCAGGATTATAGCAGTTATGAGGGAGACCCAAATGAATACTTATCGGACTCCAATCTTGGAATAATCGATAGCACCACAGGCTATTCCACTTTTTATATTTTCGGCAACTACATAGTTGAATCGTCTGAAGCTCGCTCCAATTATGACGGGGATCAGGAGATTACAGCGTCGTTCGTTATGGTTGAGTTACCTATAGCCAGGCGTTTGCGATTAATAGGAGGTGCTCGATATGAGAAAACTATTATGAATATAGTGACTAAGGACTCGACATACGAAAAAGGTGAACTTCGGAATCATGATTTACTGCCATCAGTGAGTTTAATATATCAACTCAAAGATAATATGAATTTACGCCTGGCTTACGGCAAGACATTAGCCCGCCCCACGTTCCGCGAGCTGGCACCATTTCCGTCATGGGATTTTGCTAATGGCTTTTTCTTTATCGGAAACCCAGAACTAAATCGGACCCTCATTGATAATTATGATGTCCGGTGGGAATGGTTTGTCAGGCCATGTGAAATTATTGCCCTAAGCACCTTCTATAAAAAATTCCACAATCCCATTGAGCGAACCATCAAAAATGAAAATGGGGAGATACAGTTCCAGAATGTGGATAGAGCTGAGGTTTATGGTATAGAATTTGAAGTGCGAAAAAAGCTTGACCAGGTTTCAAGTAGCCTAAAGAATTTTCAATTAGGCAGCAATTTTTCCTGGGCAAATTCGAAGGTCAAAATCCCCGAAGCCGAGCTGATCAGTATCCGTGGCTATGACCCCAATGCCGGCATTTACAGACCCTTGTGGGGACAGTCTAAATACATCTTCAATCTGTTTCTGGGATATGATAACAATAACTACGGCACAAAGGCAGATCTGAATTTTAGCGTATTCAGTGAACGGCTTTCAGAGGTGAGTATAGGGGGAACACCTAATATATACGAGTTGCCCCAACCTTCCCTCAATTTTATAATTTCCCAAAAATTGATCTCAAGGCTTAATTTTAAGTTGTCGGCACGGAACCTTCTGAATACTTCTGCGCGTAAGGTTTATCATTTTAAAAAGCATGACTACATTTACCAAGAGCATAAAAAGGGAAGGTCTATTTCAGCAGGCATAAGTTATGTTATTGGTTGAATGTCATATTCTTACACTAAAATATTGCGATAAGAACACCAGGCAATCTTCAGACCGCAATAACCTTATCATTAGCATGGCAAGACAAAATCACAATCGTTGAACTCACACAATCTGTCGGGTAGTCCTGTGTATATTTGATGTTCTGTTCTTGATTGGTGTTTTATAAGAAGGAGGGATTTGATGAAAGGATGGGTTAGGACCTTGATAATGTTGGCCTGCCCGTACTAAGAAATGAATTAATCGATAATTACAAGCAAAGGTTGACGGGTTTTGGTTTTGATATCCGTAGTCGAGCTTTTATTGGAGGACCCCACATCAAAATTGTGCCGGTTGGAATTGCCGGATTTTCATCAGCAACCTATAAGCATGAACCCTATCCTGACACAATTGGAATCACAACGATCGACTATGGTGAGTTAGATCTCAGAATAGGGATTGGCCTGAATTACGCCCCGGATGATAATAACCTGTTTGTAGCAATCATAGGATTCGATAGATATAAAAAAAGCTTTAAACAATACGAGGTTGGAGATTCTACCGTTATAATATCATCTATTCCGGCATTTCATGTAGGAGCTGAAACTAGATTGAGCTCCTGGTTAGTGGGCCGGATCGGAGCATCCCAAGTTTATCAAGGAATTAGCGGAATATGGAGACCTGACAGTGGGGGCAAAAGAAAAACCAAGAGCAGATTTTCCCGGTTTGAGGTTAATATCGGTTTAGCGATTATCTTCAGGAACATGATCGTTGATTTGTCACTTAATGAAGATCTGTTGTTCAATGGCCCTTACTTCATAAGTGGCTCAAGTGAGCCCCTAACAAACAAAATCTCTGTTACCTATGACTTTTAGGATTGAAAAGAAGAAAGCTTATCTTCGGATTTATGAATCCCCTTCTGAGATTATCTTCCTAGCCGACATTGGACTCTGTGTTAGAAGGGCTGCTGCCAGCCCTTTATTTTAATGCAATATTAATTATACTTTCATCACGCTTTAATAATGGTATGCTATAAAATATCGGTAAGTATAATGTGCTTCAACATCTCTTGGAGGAAAACCTTTAATTAGAAAGGAGGCTTATCGGAGGGAACAAAGACAACAACAGTCCAGAAGTTTAGTAGTACTTAGCAAATGCCTTCCGGGTTGGGCCTTTAAAGGTGAGTATAAATGATCAACAACAGAAATTTGGAAATCAGGTACATATTTTTAAAAGAAAGGAACAAAACTTCAAGGTCGAACAGCCCGGAAACTTTGGTAGATTTTAAGAGCCTGGAGCTGATAGCCATGATAAGACTATCAGCTCCTGAAATAAAACCTAACCGCATTACATTTCGGCAATGCTACGAAGGTTAGTTCCGCCTTCGATGAAAATCTACTTCCAAGTACAGAGGATGTCAAAACAAAAAATGCTTGAAGACAATATTGATAGTTAATAGGGGAGATTAAAAAAAGTAGCATCAATAGCATTTCTGGCGGTTTTAGTTATTGCTTCAACCGCCATAGCTGACACTACTTCAAAGGCATTGGCGCAGCGCCTCCCGATAGCTGTAAATGCAGATGTAACTGGTTATACCTTGCCGGGGATGCCAATGGTAGTTGTACATTTACGGGATCCGATATAACTTACCTCGTGGCATACTTCAAGGGCTCAAATCCGGAGATTCTATCCTGTGATGATTGTCCTACACTTGTCGATGTATGGGATTCCGATATTAATTCAGGAGATAGTGTCCATTGGACCTCAAACCATGTTTATGTACTGAATAACTTCGTATTTGTTGATAATGGTGCTAGGCTTTACATAGACCCCGGGACAATTGTCAAAGGTTTACCAGGACAGGGTGCCGATGCCAAAGCCTTGATTGTTGCTCGTGGCGGTAAAATCTATGCTGAGGGAACTCAGGATTGTCCTATTATTTTTACCTCCATCGCCGATTATACGGACATCTATGATGATCTGCCTGAAAACATAAGAGGTTTATGGGGTGGTCTCATAGTGTTGGGACAAGCAGTCATCAACACTACCGCCGGTGAGGGCCAGATTGAGGGCATTCCCACGTCAGAGCCGCGAGGAGCTTATGGTGGTAGCGATGATGATGATAATTCTGGAATAATTCGTTACGTTTCAATTCGATATGGTGGAACTGAAATCGGTGCCGCCAATGAGATCAATGGGCTTACTATGGGAGCTGTTGGTCGAGGAACAATAATCGAATATGTTGAGGTTGCCAACAACCTCGATGACGGTTTTGAATGGTTCGGTGGCACAGTAAACTGCAGGTACTTAGTCTCTGCTTATGTTGGCGATGACAATTTCGACTATGACGAGGGTTACCGTGGCAATGGACAGTATTGGTTTTGTATTCAGGATCCAACAGTAGGAAACCGCGGTGGTGAACACGATGGCGGCACAGATCCCGAGGATGGGACGCCATATGCTGAGCCGGTCATTTCCAATGCTACCTATATCGGTTCCGGAGCAGAATCGGAGAATTTCGACAGTGACTGGGCGCTTAAGATAAGAGATAATGCCGGTGGTCATTACAGCAACAGTATCTTTACAGAGTTCAGAGTTAGTGGTGTGGATGTTGAGGATTTAGACCAGGGAGAGGATAGCCGACATCGTCTGGAAGTTGGCGATCTTACTATTGAGTATACTTATTGGCATCACTTTGGTAACGGTGATAGTCCTCTGAACCTTTTCCCTGATGATTTTGTACGCGCATACATGATGGATCCTGCCAATCACAATCAGATAGCCGATCCGCAGTTCGGTAATATTGACTGGTCATTTGGTGGGGGGAACCTGGATCCTCGTCCTGATGCTGATGGACCCTGTGGTAGTGGCGCTGTTATCCCCAGCGATCCCTGGTTTAATCAGGTTGATTATATAGGTGCCTTTGAACCGGATGCTCCCCTATGGACTGAAGGATGGACCTGGCTGTCTGGTGCAGGTTATACAATTAGTAGTGGTCGTTAGGAGTTTTTTCGGCCACGGTTGGTAAAAGGCCTTGACGGTTGGAAAAACCGCTAGCTTGTAGCTGGCGGTTTTTTTAGAGTTATATACTGTATTCAATATGACTATCGCTATCACCATCGAGCAAACAGTCTCGATTCTAAAACAAGCGGAACAAAGTAAATCTAAATAAGTGACCGTTGATAATAGATACATCACACGCCTCAGGTGATTAGGCCGTGATGGAATAAATTAATGGGGAGCCTCGGTAGTATTAAAAAATGATTAAACAATTAGTATAAATTTTGACATCTTACCGCTGGGTGAAATGATTACATGCTTGTTCCTTGAACCTGTATCCTATACCTCGAACGGTCTCGATATAACTGCTATAGCTGGCAAGTTTTTTTCTCAAACCCACGATCTGCACATCAACGACTCGATCGGTCACAGTATAATCTTTGCCCCAGATAACCTCCACAATCCGGTAGCGAGTGAATACCCAACCCGGATGACTTGCCAATAAATGCAATATTCCAAATTCTGTGCGGGTTAGCTCAACCGGTTTTCCATCAACTGAAACAGTATGATAACCTGGGTTAATTACCAGTTCACCAATTGTTATCATTAAGCTTTTATCCGCAGGTTTTTGAATCATTCTACGTAAACAGACACGGATTCTAGAAAGCAGTACTTTTGGGCTGAATGGCTTGGTTAGATAATCATCAGCACCGAGCTCAAGACCAACTACAATATCGGATTCTTCGCTTTTTGCTGTGACCATTATCATCGGTATATGACTTAAAAAAAATCGCCCTTGATGAACCTACATATTTCCAACCCGTCAATTCCTAGTGGCATAAGATCAAGAAGTATTAAGTTAGGCTTCTCCGCTTTCGCAAGTTTAAGACATTCCTCGCCCGTAAAGGCGCTTAAAGTTTCATACCCTTCCCTTAAGAGGTTGAATTTGAGCAGTTCCTGGACATCTTCATCGTCCTCAATAATTGGAATTTTAGCTTTGGTCATAAACAATAAAAGAAATTATATTCGTTAGAATTGTATTGATTTTATACAAAAATTATGTTAACAGTTTTTTGTTATCCTTGCTGGTTCCTTTTAAATCGGGCATTTAAGAGGCTATGTTAAAAAAGTAGCGTTGGAAGTAATATCCGGTAAAAGGAGAAATAATGGAAGCCAAAACAGTAAAGCCTGAAATCTCGTTCTTTGAAAAAATATTACCAGTAGCTCAAAAGACCGATTATATCCAATCCAATTTACAATACGCCATTTCCCAGAACAGGTACTCATAGCGAACTGTTAAAAGAAAGATTTCGTCAATCTTCGACAGTCTTGTTTCAGGATAACCTTCGGTCATCTTATTAAGTTCCAAGGGGGCAAAACAAATCCTTGTAAATGTTAATAACCCCAACTAATGCACAATATCCTGAAATATTGATATTATTAGTCTTAATAACCATTGAGTATCATCTTAAAAACCAAAAGATTTTCACCATGGTTATCTTAGAAATTTAATTGAAATTCCCCATTTGGTGACGGATAATAATTCCCTCGATCATATATATAACATCTTCGGCAATATTGGTCGCGTGGTCGGCAATTCGTTCGAGATGCCGTGCTGTACCAAGTATTTGTATAAAGTATTCTATCTCTTCAGGGCGACTCTTGATTTCGGCTTTGACAACATCGTGAATTTCCGCATAAAGATTATCCACTTCATCGTCCGATAAACGAACCTTACGGGCCATGTTTGAATCAAGCTGTACAAGCGAATCCAAACTCATTTTCAGCATATGTTCAACCTTTTCAGCCATTCCATTAAGATCCACGGGAATTTTATATATTCCCTGAGCTGACAGAGTCTTAGTGCGTTCAGCGATATTTGCCGCCTCATCTCCAATCCGCTCCAAATCATTATTGATTTTCAACACGGTGATTATAAACCGCAAATCGATTGCGACCGGTTGATGAAGAGCCAGGATTTTCAGGCAATCTTCTTCCAATTCAACCTCAGCCTTGTCTATCTTCAAATCCCCTTCAATAACTTTCTGCGCCAATTCAGTATTCCTATCCTCAACCGATTCCACAGCTTTTTTAACGCTTTCCTCAACAGTTGCGCTTAACGATAAAATCTTTTTTTTCAGTTTTTCAATTTCCATATGTAAATGTTTAGTCATTTCTTCCTCATTCCATTTAGCCAAACCGACCGGTAACATAATCCTCGGTTTTTTTCTTTAAGGGCTTTGTGAAAACATTCTTAGTCGAACCGAATTCTATCAAATCGCCCTGGTAGAAAAAAGCAGTATAATCAGAAATTCGGGCAGCCTGCTGCATATTGTGGGTCACTATGACAATGGTATAATTTTGCTTTAATTCTCCAATTAAATCCTCAATCTTGCTTGTTGAGATTGGATCGAGAGCTGATGCCGGTTCATCCATCAGTAAAACATCCGGTCTGACCGCCAGCGCCCTGGCGATGCATAATCGCTGTTGTTGACCACCAGATAACGTATAAGCGTTTTTATTCAGTATATCTTTAACCTCCTCCCATAGATAGGCTTTCTTCAAAGTTTCTTCTACCGCCTCGAGGATAAGATTCTTATCAGTAATTCCATTTACCTTTAGACCATAGGCAACATTTTCAAACACCGATTTAGGAAAGGGATTCGACTTTTGGAACACCATACCGACTTTTGTTCTTAGGGTCGCAACATCTTTTATATCCCGGTAGATATCAATACCATCAAGAGTGACTGTACCCTCAAGACTGGTTCCGGGAATGGTTTCATTCATCCTGTTAAGAGTGCGTAAAAATGTTGATTTGCCACAGCCTGAGGGACCAATTAATGCGGTAACCTTGTTCTTTTCAATATCCAGAGAAACATTATATAAAGCCTGGTTTTCCCCATAATAGAAATTGAGATTTCGAGCACTCATTTTCAAATTATCTTTATCTGCAAGCAAAGACTTTGCTTCTGCTATGGTATCCTCAGTCTCTATGTTGATTTTATTTTCAGGCACTTATCTGCCTTCTCCTCATTTTCGACCTGATAAAGATAGCGGTAAAATTCAACAAAAACGTCAACACCAGAAGAACCAGCACCGTTCCAAATAGGATCGGTTTTGTTTTTTCAACATCGGGCGACTGGGTAGCCATAACATAAATGTGATATCCTAATTCCATAAACTGGTCGTTAAGCTTAATAGGCAAATAGGGTAGATAATATGCGGCTCCAGTGAACATTATAGGCGCAACCTCACCTGCGCCTCGGCTGATTGATAAAATTGCCCCAGTTAAAATACCCGGCATTGCCTGAGGTATGATAATCCTTCTGATGGTCTGGAGTTTTGTAGCGCCAAGCGCATAACTTGCATCTTTCAATTCCGGGGGGATGGTTCTCAGCGCCTCCTCGGTAGAGATAATTACTACCGGCAGAGTTAAAAGCGAAAGTGTCAATGCCGCCCAGATTATCGCCGGCTGACCCCATACAGGGCGATTGCCCTCTAAAAAGACGGAATCAATCCCCGTACCTATGAAGCCAATAAAAAAACCAAGACCAAACAGTCCGAAAACTATTGAAGGCACTCCTGCCAGGTTATTGATTGCTATTTTTATCAGACGAGTAATCTTTGAGTTGGGTGATGTATATTCATGAAGGTAAATAGCCGAAAGCACCCCGATCGGCAATACGGCTACAGTCATTAGAATCACCAGGGCAACGGTCCCGAATATTGCCGGGAAAATACCACCAGCTTCCATACCCTGCTGGGGAGGCTGGGTTAAAAATCCCCAGCTTATTATGCCGATACCATCTAAAAAGATATTAAACATTATAACAGCTAAAATCGCTATTATAATTATCACAGCCAGAAGAGCTAAACTTCGCGGAACAAGGCCGCTCGATTTAACTTTAAACCTATATGATATAGAATCTGTTGTAACCTCTGTTATCTCTTTTTCTGCAGTAGTTTTCATCAATATTCACCCTGAAGCCTGGTTTTTAACTTTACCAGTACAAATTCACCACAAAGGTTTATTGCAAACGTAAAAATAAACAACAGCGTTCCGATGAAAAATAAAACGTTGTAGTGTGTGCTTCCATATACCACCTCCGCCAGCTCAGCGGCTATAGTTGCCGAAAATGTTCTAACAGAATCAGTCAGACTACCTGAAATAATAGCGGCATTGCCTGAAGCCATCAATACAATCATCGTTTCGCCTATAGCCCGGCCAAAACCAAGCACGATGCCTGCGACGATTCCGGGCAAGGCGGCAGGTAAAACCATGGTAAGAGAGACCTGCCATTGGCTAGCTCCAAGCGCCAATGCAGCCTCACGCAATGACCTAGGAACGGAGGTCAAAGCATCCTCAGCTATTGAGAATATGATAGGGATTACCGCAAAACCAAGTGCAATACCGGCATTGATTGCATTTAGTCTGAATGTGGATCCCAATATTTTCTGGAGGGGCGTGGCTAAAATCATCAGCGCGAAAAACCCAAGTACAACTGAGGGGATTCCTGCAAAAAGCTCAATGGCAGGCTTGATTATCTCTCGAATATGCTTTGACGAAAACTCAGAGGAGTATATCGCCGCACCAACACCCAACGGTATAGCTACCAGCATCGCTATAATTGCCGCCTTAAGAGTACCGATAAATAACGGTAATAACGAATACTTAGGCACATCTGAATTAGGCTGCCATGACCATTTTGCATCCCGACCCTCATAATATACCTGCTTAATCATCATCTTATGAAGGCTGGCTTCCTTTTGTACATCGGAACTGGTGAAAATCGGGATTGATTCTTTAAAGATGAAGATAAAAATTAGCAGAACTGCGATTATTGCGATAAAGGCGTTCAGGGCGATAAACTTTTCACCTAAGAATTCAACTGCCCTGGATTTCTGTTTAAATCTGTATTTTTCCATCAATTTAACGTTTATCGATATTGTGGATGGTGTACGTCCTCGTGCACCGGTTGGCAAACGAATCCGCCTTAGTCTGATGCCACCGGTGTTCACACCCGCCAGCTATCGAGCTGACTTATTTAACTTCATTTTTCAAAGCTAATTCCTTCGGCAGAGGAACATAATCAATCTCTTCAGCAATTTTTTGTCCCTCAGCAGAAAGAGCCCAGTTAACCAGCTTTTTTATCTCGCCTTTTGGAGCGCCATTAAAAAACCAGTAAAGCTCGCGGGAGATGGGATATGTTCCATTGGAAACCGTTTCAAGCGATGGCATGACTGCCTGACTATTGTTATCTTTTCTCACCGCGGCAAACTTCACACCTTTAGCCCAGGCTATACCGCCATAGCCGATACCATATTTATCCTTGGATACTGCATTAACAACAGCGGCAGTGCCGGGAAGCGTTTGGGTATAGTCTGAGTAATCTTCTTTATTCAGGACTTTCTTTTTAAAGAATGCATAAGTTCCGGAGTTGTTTTCACGGCCGTAAAGAATAATCCTGTGGTCGGGACCTCCAACCTCATTCCAGTTTGTAATGGCGCCGGTGAACATTCCCTTGAGCTGAGAAAAGCTCAACTCATCCACGGGGTTATCTTCATGCAAAAAGACAGCGATTCCATCAAGGGCAACCGAGATTCTATAAACATCGATACCCTTTTGAGCGGCGAGCTTGTATTCCTTTTCCTTCATGTCACGTGAGGCCTGACAAATATCAGTTGTTCCATTAAGCAGAGCAGCAATCCCGGTTCCAGACCCGCCGCCGGAGACCTGTATAACAACACCTTTATTGTTTTTCATATATTCTTCAGCCCACCTTTGACCTAAGCGGACGAGGGTATCGGAACCCTTGATAGTTATGCTGCTTCCACCGGCAACCAGACCAGCGATGATAAAAAACACCGTTGTAATGACTAAGATTCTTCTCATTGGACTCTCCTTTTAAAGTTTTATTTTAGATTACCATTTAAATGTTAGGAAATTGTTAAGAATCCATTATTTTTATCTAAAATATCAGAATTTCAACAGTAAATCGATCTGCAGTCGTTTAAAATCGGATTCATTCTGATCCAAGCCAATTTTATTCATGAAATATGTCAATTTAAGTGCGTTATTTTTAGCGATTTGAAAAGCGCCGCCAATTTCATGCCCTTTGGCGTCAGTACCGCCACCGCGGAAATCGGAATCGGTAAACATACCTACCACAGCATCCTTTCCAAGCTCCCGGTAGATATAACGGCAAGACCATGAACCAGGTTTTTTCACTTTGCCGACACTAATACCAATTAGCCAGCCATTGCAATTATTATCAGCGGAAGTATTTGTGACATAATCACCCATCAGCACAACCGGTATATTACCCAGCTTATGGGTGGCCTCGGTAAATAATTCGACAAGCTCATAGTCATTAACATATAAACCCGCAGTATCTACAGTGTTGCCCGCTGGATCGTGGGCGTCAAAGAAGGGTTCAAAGCCAATTGTGTTTACATAATTAAAGAAGCTGGCTCCAGCAGTGATACTGGATTTTATATCATTTAAATTATATTTAAGTAAACACTGGCCAGCAACCATCCATGAATCATCATCCGACGAACGTTCTTCTATCCAAAACCCCGCCGTTATGACAGTAATAGAGATATTATGCAAATCCCTTCTAAAAGCGGCGACACCACCTTCGGGGTTATAATCAGAATCCCATATCAGCTCCGATTTGCCCGGCTTGAAAAATGGATTTTTGAATTTTCCTCCTTTAATTGACAAACCTTCAATTGTCTGCAGTTTCATTTCAAGGTAAGCCAGATCCAGCATCAAATTTTTTGTAGAAAAACTGTTGTCTAAAGTCTGATTAGTGGACACAGGGTTATCAGAGCCGGTTGCCAGCTGCAAACCGACTTTTGTTGTCTGGTTTACATTTGCCAGTACTTCAAATCGCGCTCGAATCCTGTGTCTGTTGCGTGTATCTTTACCCTCTTTATCAATCATCTCGTGACGATACCTGAAATCGCCTTTAAACTTAACATTTTCAGTCCAGGATGAATGTTGGGCGTTAGCAGGTGCTACAAAGAATAGCCCAATAGTTAAATACAAGCAAATTCTTCTCATTTTTTCTCCGTTTTTAGACAAACACTATAAAAATTAATACCAAGAATATTAGTATACTGCCTTTGATAAAGACCCAAAGTGCACAATCGCTCAAGATTTCATCAGGCTTACCTCCTTTTTGTAATAGCGATTTTGTACGCCATTTTAAAAAAACCTTCACCCCGTAGAGCCATAGAACGGCCAGCAACAGAAGTGCCGGGTTCGCATACAAATCCAGTGTCAAAACTGACAATTCCATTTGTTAGTATCTAATTTAAAATGTGCTAGGTTCATATAAGAGAATTGTTAGAACTTTGTGAAATTTATAAAACGATCAGGTTTTCGGGAGATGGATTGCAAACGTACTGCCCTTTCCGGGAGCGCTTTCAACGCTGACACTGCCGCCATGGGCAATAGCGATATGTTTTACAATAGCCAAACCTAAACCGGTTCCGCCAAGCTTGCGGCTTCTCTCTTTATTAACCCTGTAGAATCGTTCAAAAAGGCGCGGCAGATGTTCTTTTGATATTCCACAACCTCTATCAATAACATTGATTACAAGTTCATTATATTTAACAACTACTTCCACAGTCACGGTATTGCCCGCCG
The DNA here is from genome assembly GCA_002085375.1 of candidate division Zixibacteria bacterium 4484_95. GTDB lineage: Bacteria > Zixibacteria > MSB-5A5 > UBA10806 > 4484-95 > 4484-95. Next base: position 14,682 of record NATP01000051.1, read on the forward strand.
GACTGTATTTGATCGCATTATCGATTAGATTTATAACAGCCTGCTGGAATATATCGGGATTGATTTTTGCCTGAAGATCATTTCTGCAAACAAGTTCGATATTGATATCTTTCGCCCGAGCAACAGCCTCGCAAAACAGAATGCTCGCCTTAAGTGTTTCTTTTAGATATTCATCTTTAAACTCGATCTCGGCCTTTTCGTATTCCTGTTCAATTCTCGATAACTTTAGCAGGTCTTCAATTATCGCATTCAAGCGGTCAGTATGTTTAACGATTATTTTCAGAAATCGATCTGCTTTTTTCGGCTCGTTAATGGCTCCGTCGATGAGTGTTTCAACAAAACCCTTGATCGAGGTGATGGGGGTTTTGAGCTCGTGAGACACGTTAGCGACAAAATCGCGACGCATGTTTTCAAGTTGTCGTAATCGCGTAATATCGTTTAACACGATTACTGCTCCAATATGTTTCTTCCCTGCATCGTGTAGAACAGAGCCATGAGCTCGAATAAATTTCTGGTTGTCGTTATGCAAGATTAATTCATCTTCTAAAGGACGCGTTTCTAAAAGTGCTTTCTTAACGAATTCATGCAGGTGTGTATTTCGGACAACTTCATGTACATAACGTCCCTTGGATATATCTCCGCTTACACCTAGCATATGTTCCGCTGCCTTGTTTATATTAATAATCCTTTCGTCTAAATCCACCGCCAGAACCCCCTCGACCATGCTGGATAGTATAGCCTCTTGTTCGTTTCGTTGTCTCACTACCGTTTGAATTCTGTAATCAAGCTGTTTCGCCATTTGGTTCATAACATCTGAAAGCTCATCTATTTCCATAGAGCTATGTTCTGGGATACGCTGCGATAGTTTCCCTTTAGCAAACTGTTGGGCAATTTTCCCCATTTGCTTTATAGGCATACTGACACGACGAGAAGTATAAATACTTGCGGCGATGATAAAAATTGCAACCGCTAATCCACCGAGCGTTACTTTGATATATATCTTATCTAAAGCCTTATTAATGGCTGATATTGGAATAGATACGCGAACAACAGCAGTTATATCATTATTCTCAATAATAGGTATTGCAACATACATAAGGTTTTTGTGAAGCGTATAGCTGTATCGAGTTGAGATGCCAATATCACCGGCTAAGGCAGAAACTATTTCAGTTCGATGAGCATGATTATCCATTGCTTCCGGATCTTCATACGAATCGCCAATGACTTTACCTGATGGCAAAATTATAGTAATTCTTGTATCGGTCTCCTCACCAAGCTGTTTACATAGCAAATCTATATCTTTATAATTGCCATTAACTATTAAAGCAGGTATTTGATCTTTAATCAAAATAGCTCTTATCTGCAGGTCTTTAGCTGTTTTATCAAGATAGAACTCTTTAAATGTATGCGAGAAATAAATTGTGATAGCCAGAAGCGACAGGATTGTTATAAGCCAAAGAGCTGGAAAAAGCTGCCATATTAGCGGCCTTTTTTTCATAGTTATTCCTTGAACCTGTAACCAATGCCTCGGACAGTTTCAATATATTTACTATATTTGCCAAGTTTTTTCCTGAGCCCGACAACCTGCACATCCACAGTGCGGTCTGTGACAATATAGTCATCACCGCGGATAGCTTCAACAATCTGGTAACGGGTGAATACCCACCCTGGACGGCTGGCTAGAAAATGCAGAAGTCGGAATTCGGAAAGTGTTAAAGGGATGGTTATGTTATTAATTAAGACCTCATGGCGGCCTGGATGAATAACAAGGTCTTCGATTTTTATCACTGATTTTTGGTCAACAAGCTGTTGTTTTTTTCGGCGAAGGCATGCCCTGATTCGAGCAATCAGGATTTTTGGACTGAAAGGCTTGATAATATAATCATCAGCACCAAGTTCTAAACCGGTAACGACATCCGACTCCTCGCCTTTTGCAGATACTATTATTATTTGAATATTAGCTGTTGTAGGATTAGTCTTAAGGATTTTGCATACTTCTAACCCATCAATGCCCGGCAGCATTAAATCAAGAAGCGCCATATCAGGTTTTTCCGATTTTGCAGCTTCAAGCCCTTCTTCGCCCGATGTTGCTGTGACAACCTGATAACCCTCTTTGCGAAGGTTATACTCAATCAATTCAACAATGTCTCTGTCGTCCTCAACGATCAATATTCTTGCTTTGTTGGCAAACATAATATTATATAATATCATATTATTTGTTAGAGTTGTATTAAATTTTCATAAAAGTCCTGTTTTATTTTATTCCTGCAATCGGCGGGGTAAAAATGTAACATTTCTATGAAAATACTTACTTCGTCAGATATGATATAAACATCAGTTAAAAAATTACAACATTCTTCCCCTGCGTCAACAATACGATAATATGAAAAGCCGCTCCGGAGATTATGTCACAAACTGATTGAAATGTTT
>NATP01000152.1 GCA_002085375.1 candidate division Zixibacteria bacterium 4484_95
AGACCTTATTAATATTATTTTTTTTGAACATATCCTATATATAATATAAGGTATTACTTTGTTTAGATACCCCTGTTTGAGCGATTATGTTAGTATTCGCTTAGCTCCGTGTAATGTATCCAAATTATTTTTCAGAATTTCCACGTTTTAGCGTCTTATTTTTAAGTTTATTTTTAACAATTAAAAATATAAGAGAAAGAGCAAGAAATACAAATGTAAACTTGCTTACCAAAAACGCTACTGAAAAAGTATTATTTTCGAACCTGCATTCGACAGTGTGAAAACCCTTTTTCAGGGGTATGGCTCTGAAAGTAAAATCCGCCTTAAGAGTTGGTAGCAAACGGCCGTTTTCGTAGGCTTTCCAGGCTGGATAATAGTTTTCGCTTAAGAATAAAAATCCGTCGGCAAGCATCTCAACATCGACTTTGAACCTGAAGTTATCGATATCATAGACTTTTGCAGGCACCACCGGCCACCTGAGGCTATCGTCATATACAGGGGGAGCGTTATCCGGCATCTTGTCGAAAATAATCTGACTGCGGTAATCGAAAGAGGTATCACTAAAAGTGGCTAAAATGTCATCTTCATCGGGGATAACGACGTATCGATATATGGGGAAAGCCCTTGGTAATGTGAACAGGTTCTCATATACCTTAATTTTACCGAATGTTTTAACTTGTCTGAACCTGTCTGGAGAAAGTTGCCAGGAACTTAACACGTATCTTATATTCAAAAGGTCCTGGACAGAACTGTAAATAAATCTGGTTCTTATCATACTATATATAGCTTGTTGAACCGCGTTTGAATTCAACATATTCATACTTGGCTGATAAATTAATCCGCTCGTTTCTAACAACTTTACTATCTTAAAAAAGGCATCAACACTTGGCACATCTATCCTGCCACTCTTTCTAATAAATTCCTCAGTAGAAGCCAAGTGGTTGCCATGAAGCTGGGTTGTGGACAACTCCTCTATACCATGATAAGCCAGATAGTAATCCCGTAATGTCTGGGGAAGGACAAGTACTCTGAAAGGTCCTTCTTTCTGTTTATCTTTGAAAAAGTCGATAATTGGTGTCTTAGCGTAATACGGTTTGGGGTCGATTGTGATTATATACCTTGAGTTGAAGCTCCACATATAAACAAATGTAATTGTGGCAAGAATTAGAATGATAATGGATGGTTTTATTTTCCTATCCAGATAGAATTTTAAAAGGGCGTAGAGTATTAAGACGATTGCTAAGCTTATAAGGGCTCCGATCGTTATTCGATCCATGCCCATTTGCAATGATCGCATTTTATCGGCATCGGGCGTATAGCCGAATATGGCAAACCATATTTTGAAAAAGCCCATCTGCAGGATTAATAACAACAGTATAATCAGCGAGTAACCAGCGGTAATATAGGTATAGATTTTCCATGTTTTTTTCAGTTTTTTATCATCTTTTTTGCATGTTAAAAAACTTTCAAGTCCCATTGCTCCAAGCGTGATTGTTGAAAAACAGGTTAAAAAGGCAATTAGACCCGGCGCTCTAAAATTTTTAATACCGGGTAGAAGATAAAACAACTTAAACAAAAACGTGTTAGCACCGAGAGAGAAGATAAGTGTTACTATAATTGTTCCAAAAAAGAACCACTTCCCTCGATGTTGCCATAAACCAATACCCAAAACAGATAAAAATATAGCGATGATACTGAAATGTTCAGAGTTTAGCTTAAAGTAATTATGACCCCAATATGTGGATTTTTGTCCTGCAACGTTATCGCCGCAAAACTCGGGAAAGAAGTCGGCTGCTATTTCCTCAGGGTTCAAAGACCAGGAGGTAGAAAATCTATAGCCTTTTCCCTCCGCTTTGCGTAGTGTCCGCATGGAATATTTATTAAGGTATTGGTAAGGAGTTAAAAACTGCATGAGGGAGAGCATCATGCCCAGGATGACCGCTGTTAAAAACAAAGCCGTCGGCTTTATGGGGCCAACACCATCCTTGCGCCAGCGCTGGATGGTGGTCACGATAAAGTAAGCTCCCAGGGTTGCGAAAAGAAAGTAGGCCATTTGCATGTGGGGCGTGGTCATCACCAGGAGCATGACGAAAGATAATAAAATATAGTATATGAGTTTTCCCCGTGTGGTTGCCCTGTGGAATATAAAGAACATAAGAGGCGTAAGAGTGATAACAAACATCTTACCGTTATGACCGGCGTAAACCAGCGAAATAAATAAAGGCGCCATCATATATAACAGGCCTCCAAGGAATGCTACCATGCCCCTGATATTCAAGTCCTTTAGAAACAGGTACATAAAGAAACCTGAAAAGAATACATGCAAAGCTATCACAAATCCCCAGGCGTAGAAGATGTTGAAAAGCATATAAAAGAGAGAACTGGGAATATAAAATATGTCGCCATGCATACCATCCACAAAGGGAAATCCACCATGTATATATGGATCCCAGAGTGGCCAACAGCCGTGAGATTTGAAGAATTCGATAAAGAAGTGTCTGAAGAAAAGGTTTCCAGCAAGCAAATCTGTTCCGTAAATCAATTTCGAGGGTGAGAATAACGCGTTATGGAACAAAGCGATAACAACAACTAAATAAATGCCTAGGTAGTACCATACCGGTTTACCGGGCAATTTTTCAAAAAGGTCCTTTTCGGTTAATCTCATCTTTTTAATATCAGTCATTACAATCTCTCCGGGGGTTTATATCCAATATCGCATCCTCACAAAAATTACAAATTTTCTTCGCTGGTGGCAATGTTTTTATCTTACGTATAACTATCCTTCCTGTTATCTTTTATTGGTCTTAGCCTGTATTGCAAAGGATATTAAAACATTTATCCCCTCTACTAGTATAAACCAGATTCTCTGCAAAATAGCTACCACCAAAGCGACCTCAGGTGTTAAAAATTCTCCCAGCGTTATTACGAGCATTCCTTCTCTTACCCCTATACCGCCTGGCGTTAGCAAAATTATATAGCCCACTACCCAACAAAGAGGAAGGATAGTGGAAAATTTAACGAGATTGATCGCCTCTAAGGGGGTTATGGAATTAATCAGAAAGTAAAACGCAAGGCTGTGTATTTCCCAAATAATTATGTACATTAAGAAAAACACGAATATGGTTGAATAGGAAAAATCTATCTTAATGGGTTGCTTTTTAACTAGTTTCAAGGCGAGGTTAATAACCTTGTCAAGAACACGAGGATGTATAATAACCAAACAAGCAGCCAGAAGTGCTATCATTAACGGCAGGTAACTTTGAAACGATGATGAAAACAGGAAGTAACAAAGTCCCAATAATACGCCTGAACCCTTGGAACTTACCTCATTGGCGACTATAGCCAGTGTCGTCTGTTTCTTATTTATTCCATATTGACCGGTAAAATAAAACAATCCAAATATACTCCATACCTTCCCGGGTAAATAACGGCCGATATTAGCGATATTATATGCTCTGAACATCTGGAGAAACCCAATATCTACATTTATCAGCTTCTTGAAAATTAACCTGAATATTAATACAATTGCAAAAAGAGCCAGCCATAGGATTAATATCGATATTAAGAATAAAACGATATTGAATTGCCAGTGGTATTGCTGAAGATCTGATAGGTTCTTATAAAGATAATACCCCATAAAAGCAATAGCGATAACCGCAAAAAATATTTTTAAAATAGCGCTTAATTTCATGGACGGCTCACCATGAACGTATGATTACTCAAAGAGATGGTGATTGGAAGTCGATTTGAGCTACACATTAACGATATCAAAACGAAGGTTTTTGGAGCTGAAATTGTTTTCGACGTTGAACAAAACATAGAACGATTATAGGCAAGTAAACAAAATTATTCAACTTTAATTGTTAGTAATAGATGTATCTTATTTAACGGTTTCACGGGTAGGTCATCATTTCTTTTTCCCTCAGATTTTATTCACAATTGATTAGCTTATTTCCCAGGACTTTCCCCGAAAACTTGGGTAATATCTTTATAATTTAAATTATTTCAATGAGTTGACTTTTTCAAAAAGCGGATATCTTGATTTTTCTAAAAATAGGGGAAACTTTTTGATGTTTTTAATTGGATAATTAAGGCCTCGCTGTTGTAATTTTGGATAATAGGAACATCCTTAAACTCTTTCGCAGTCAAGCCTTTCGAAGGATAATCTAAGGCTGATGGATCTTAGGCAATAAAAGAGACTTAGGATAATACCTTCTACAGGTGAAATTATGGTATTTTCATTAAAATCATCAAGCTCTTATCATTAGGCGGGTTAATAGCATATAGGAAGGCATGAACTTAAAAGCTGCGAGGTTTTTTATCTCAAAATGCATGTCTCGGTCAATGAATGCTTAGTAATTTTATGGATTTACTGACAATTCGTTTAAAGGCGAAATATGTTTGATTACAATAAGATCGTCCAATGTCATATTGGTAAGGTGAAATATATAAATAAGTTATAAGTTGTTCCTATAAACCAAGCTTAAACTGGTATTTATAATGCGAACGAAAACGAACCATAACTATCCCAGCCAGCGATTCTTAAATCATTTCCTTTGCGCCGGAAGTTCTGCATTAATTCTATCTATTGCCCATACATTTCCTCAGTATTGGTTTATATCGCTATTCGCTCTTATTCCATTTTTGTGGCGGACAATTAAAGTGAGATTGGCTGATTCAATTATTTTGGGGATTGTCCTGGCCAGTTGCTATACCACTGTAACGTATCCAGGCGAGATTCTGATTGCTCCCCTTAAATTCTGTTTCAGGTTTTTCTTACTTAACTTAGTCTTTGTTTCTCTTGGGGCAGCGGTTAATATACTAAAAGGCTTTATTGGATTTAGCCCCATATTTACAGCTACCCTATGGCTTCCATTTGAATATATCCTTATTCATTATGCTGGATTAGGAAACATATTCATATTTGCAAACAATGGTTCGGGGTTCGTGATAAGGGTTGCTTCATTATCTGGTATCCTGATGGTGTCATTCAGCATCGTATTGATTAATTCGCTTATCTTGAAGTTTATCGAATATATCGGAGTAAAGATTATCGCAAGTGATAATGACATATTGATAAAAAGTAAGAATTATTATATTCATTTTAAAGAGATAGTTATCGCCAGATACTGCTGTTACTCTATAGATCCGCGTGCACCTCCGTAGTATAAAATTCTGATCTTATTTTTTTTAGTGATAATGAAACACTGATTCTCTGACGAATATGTAATAAGAATCATGGTATTAAAGAATGTTAACCAGTTTAATTAATTGGAGAACATTATGTTTAGAAAAACACTGATACTGGCTTTAGGTCTTGTTTTCATACTTACCTCTTCACTTGTAGCCGTAGAAAAGTTAACACCTTCAAAGGTAAGTAGTGAACAGCCTATTATGCCTCCATTAACTACGGCCGGCTGTATTCTGACACATACCAATGGCATTGTAAGTAGCTACTTCTCTGGATTTTCGACTGGAGATGCTATCGTATCTTATTTTGACCCAGCCACCTGTCCCGCAATTCCCACATATCCATTCGAAATTAAAACGATTACAATTCCCCTTTATAATGGTGGTACCGCTACCTATCCCGTTCAGGTTGATGTAGTGGTTTACGATTTGGCTAACCCACCAGATCCATGTGGAGGTCCTGGCACAGAGCTTTGCCGCGAAACCTTTTTATGTGATGATACTTTCGACTATTCTAGCACGCCAGGTATGGGCACTTTAACCTTTTCGAATCCCTGCTGTGTTAACGGACCTGTTTATATCGGCATAGAATATAGTGACCCCGGCCCCCCACCATTTCCCTCGATCTTGTTCGATAATCAGGCACCGGATACATGCATTAATTGGTTTAATTATCAAGGTAACTGGTATGATTGGCACACTATCTGGACACCTCCTACACCAGGTTATCCGATTTTCTGGGTGAATGGGAACACCCCCCCCAATAATTGTCCCGATCAGCCATTCCCCAACCATAAGATGCATTTCCCACAGTATCCGGATGTAATCGGATGGGATGTGAATACAACCTCTCCTGAACCGCTGAAACTGGCTGATGACTGGGAATGCACACAAACCGGTCCGGTCACAGATATTCACTTCTGGGGTTCATGGAAAGATGCGGATGGTAATCCCTGGACTGATGACATTGACCCAGGCGGTGTCAATGCCTTTATATTCGAAATTTACTCAAACGACCCCGGCCCACCAAGCAAACCTGACCAATTATTATGGTATATGATAGAGTGGGTACCCGGCACGCCGACTGAACCGCCTACACTTGAGCACTGGTACGACCCACTTTTAGTAATGAACTGGCCCAATGATCATGTTCCATACTGGCAGTATGACTTTGTGAACATTCCGGATCCTTTCATCCAGGAAGCAGGTAATATCTACTGGTTGGCCATCACACCTATCCTTGACGATCCGGGGAATTTCCACTGGGGTTGGAAAACATCGAGAGACCATTTCATGGATGATACGGTGTGGTGGACTGGCGAGATGTGGGAACCGTTGATTGAGCCTCCGAGGGTAAATCATTTCGAAGTTACATTCAACGAGTTTGGCGAACCCATTGACGAGGGGTCAACCAATTATTATGGTATCGGATGGTATTTCTATCCCGAGTACTACTGGTGGAATATGTGGTTCTATGATAACCCTTACAACCCTGAAAATACTAAAGAAATCTTCATAAGCTTCGATGTTATGCCATCGGGCACGGGTGAGCCATATATTGAGTTTGCATTGAATTATTCCACCGATATATGGTCGATGGAAGGCGTACCTGATAGGCCACCTTTACCATGGGACGGAAACGAGGATGTTTTCATAGGGCGTGAAGTATTCCCTGTAGGACCTGAGGGTCATTTTGAATTTCCTTTCACTCTTCCATACAATCCCGAGTGGGTTTCTATCGACTTTATAGCAGCAAATGTGATAATCTATAATGGGGTTATACAGCACGAATGCGTGCAAACGTCAATGGATTTGGCGTTTGTGATTACCGGTGAGGAACAAGCAGATATTCCCACTCTCAACGAATGGGGTATGATAATCCTGGCGCTGTTGTTGTTAGCCGCTGGAACAATCGCAGTTGTTCGCAGGCGTAGAACTGTTGCATCGAAGGTGTGATGAACCAACCTATCTTCATAGCCTCCGTCTTCATTAAGACTCTGGCCTGGACGTTGATAATCGCGGTGGTCGGGCTTGTCGGTGTCTTATTGATTTTCGGGCATATCACCACCTTGGATATGTTCGGCACACTGATAAGCGCAGTCATCATAGCCTACATCGTTCACCTGTGGATTTACTATAGCAGGGGCTCACCTGAGGATGAGTAACTTTCATCAATTTGTTGATGCAATTGTAAAGATTAGGGGCGTATTAAATACGCCCCTATTTTTAAAACAAATTATATCCGTAGGTGCAAGTTCTATTTCGATTCC
>NATP01000052.1 GCA_002085375.1 candidate division Zixibacteria bacterium 4484_95
CCAGATGACATCAGCCATGTTCGAAAAGAATATACCACGTGCCTGCATCTGTGAGATGATCGCCACTGGAAAAGCGGTTGTGCGCATCATCGCTGTTAAGGGAGGATTTTTCGTTGCTTTATCTATGATTGTCAATTCGTGGCATTTTGAACCTCCTTCAAAGATGATTTTTACGAGTGTTACATCATCGTCACAAAGTGGTATATTCTTTTCGAACATGGCTGATGTCATCTGGCGAGGTTTGACATTTTTTGAATTGACTTTTATAAGTTCATTCGAGAAAAATCCCAGTTCGAGCAAAACCTTTAAAGCATGGCAATGCCCGGGATAGCGGATTGTTTTATAGTCGAGGTTTTTCAGACGGTTTTTGTATGTTTCAACCAACGTTGAAGTACCCCCGGAGGTTGTGAAAGCTTCAAGCACTCCATAGGGAGCGGGAAATTCAACCGTTTCAAGTTCCGTTAATGGTTTTATTATCTGAATCCTGCCATCTCTTAAGACTCGCACCGGTTCGGTATATTCGTTGATCAATCCCTCAACAGAGAAAAGACGACCATAGTTTAGTATTCCGGTTGGTTTATTCGGCAGCCCGCCAACACGTATTTTGATGGTGTCGACCCAGTCGAATTTCTCCACTCCCCATTTTACAAGCACCGAGACCATTCCTGGAGCAAGACCGCAATCGGGTATAATTGAGATTTCGGCTTTTTCAGCCATTTTATTCATGGTTAGCTGTTCGTCTACTACGGTGTTGTTACCTCCCAGGTCACACATGTGGGTTTTGGTCTCTATGGCCACTTTGGTAAACGCAATATTGTATCCATAATGGATAGCGGCTACAAATGCGTCGACATCTTTTACGATATTTATTACCTGATCTAACTTCTCGGCATTGAGTAACTCGGTGTGTAAACGGCTATCATCAAGAAAACTTGAGGCCTCTTCTAAGGCGTTTGGTTTTACATCGGCAAGAAAAACCTCAACCGTGTCATCCTGATTTAAGAGATCATATGCGACAGCTTTGCCCATCAGACCTGCGCCAAGAACCAGGTATTTCATATTTAAAAAATATCCTTTGTTGGTTTATCAAGGTTTTGGGTTTGTCGTTTTTGAATTTTCTTAAACCGTCCATCCGATTTGTAAGTTTTGGAATTATTTGCAATTTCAGAAAGCCAGCCTACCTTATCTGTTTTATAAACATCGAATGTGGGGACATATGGTTTGATATCCAATAGAGGTGTACCATCGACGATATCGACATTTTCAATATGAAGAATGTTGTTTTCGATATCGACAAGCTTGACTACCGATAGGCCGATTGAGTTGGGGCGATTGGGGGCTCTGGTGGCAAATACGCCATGATGCTTCTCTTCTAAGAAAGGTTTAACCACAAGAGAGTAGCCGTTTGAAAGGTGAAAATGGTAGATAAGGATGATATGTGAAAATCCCTCAATATCTTTTAGGCCGGCAACATAATTCGGGTTTATTTCCACCGTTCCTTTTACCCCGGTGGCGCCTGATGGTTGGATCGGCATTTTCTTAGAATCTTTAAATGGAGAACGGATTATTCCGATAGGTTGGTATTTTATTGTCTCCACGTTAAAGCTCCTTTATTTTATTTGCGGGTAATGAAGATGACGGTCAATTTCCGGCTACGATCATCTGTGATATTTTCAATGTGGGAGAGGATACGGGTCCCATCATTTTCAAATCATTACCCACCATCTCGACGTTTTTCAACATTTCCAGCATATTGGAGGCAATAGTCAATCCCTCAACAGGTCTGGTCAAATTTCCGTTTTCGATCCAGATTCCGGAAGCGCCTCTTGAGTAATCTCCGGTGACAATGTTAGCTCCATATCCCATTAAATTAGTTACGTATAAACCATCTTTAACAGAACCTATAATCTCCTCGGGGGAATAATCACCAGCCTGGAGATAGAAATTAAAACCTCCGATTTCGGGAATCGTAGCGTAACTTCTCTGAGCATTAGCGGTTGATTTTACACCGGCCTTTTTCGCTGTGTAAGTATCGTAAAGGTATGTTCTCAAGACACCTTCGCTGATGACCTCCTTATTGGTTGTGGGAACTCCTTCACCATCTATCGGAGCTGAGGCGAGTCCTCTGGTAAGTTTTCCATCATCGTTGATATTTAAACATGGTGAGGCAATTTTCTGGTTGAGTTTATCTACAAGGAACGTAGCCCTTTTAAAAATGGCATCTCCATTAATGGCGGAAAGCAGGATTCCTATAAGCGAACTGGCGGTGAGGGGGTCAAACACGACTGGCACAAGTTTTGTTTTGGGGGTTGTTGCCCCCAGCATCCTGATAACCCTCTCAGCGGCGATAGTGGCCACCGTTTCTGGACTATCCAGCTCATCGAAAAACCTTTTGAATGAGAACCAGAAACCTGATTGCATTTTTCCACCTTTTTCTGCTACGGGTACACAATACATGTAGCAATAAGAGCTTTTGTAACTATGATGGAAACCTTTTGAATTTGCTATATGGATCAGAGAATCACCATCCCAGAAACAGGCGCCTTCGGAATTATTGATGTGCTTATCATAGCCAAACATGGTTTTTTCCATTCTCTTGCATGTATCTATTTTCCAGGAGGTCTTGATCCGGCTGATTTTTGGATCGAACAGGTCTAATGCGGGAATATCAAAAGATGGTTCAGGAAGGCCGTTAAATTTATCCCGGGTAGTTTCATCAGATAGTTCGATTGTTTTATCGATAAAATCTTTAAGGTTATTTTCTGAGAAATCGGAGGTATGAGCAAAACCCAACTTTTTGTTTTTAAATATTCTTAATCCCAGCCCCTGTGATGTTGCCTCTTTTAATCGTTCGAGGTTTTCGAGCCTTGTACCAACTTCCGATTCCCGCCCCATTTCAATATACACCTCGACCTCATCAGCGCCTTTTTTCAGGGCATATTTTATTATGTTGTCGGCCAATGTCTTGTAATCACTCATGCAGTTTTATACCTTTCCTCCAGTCATCGGCATATTTTTTATAGCGGTACCGCCAACCGTAATCTCTGATATCTTGCAGGTTGGGAGGCCCACTCCTACCGGCACCGATTGGCCATCTTTTACACAGGTGCCGATACCGCTGTCAAGCATCAAGTCGTTGCCGACCATAACGACTCTTTCCAATACCTGTGGTCCGGAGCCAATCAGACTTGCACCTTTAACAGGTGCGGTTATTTTACCGTTTTCAATTAAATATCCTTCGGTGACTTCAAAGACGAACTGGCCGTTTGAGATATCCACCTGGCCACCACCAAACGACTTGGCGTAAAAACCTTTCTTCACAGATCTTATGATTTCCTCAGGAAGGTGTTGGCCCGCAAGCATGAAAGTGTTAGTCATTCTTGGCAGAGGATAAAATTTAAATGATTCTCTTCGGCCAGAACCGGTAGGTTTGGTTTTCAGTAAACGAGCATTAAGGTAGTCACATAGATAGCCTTCGAGTATGCCTTTTTCAATCAAGACATTTCGTGAGGTTTTGTATCCTTCGTTATCGATATTCAATGAACCGCGACAGTTGGGGATTGTGCCATCATCAATTATGGTGCATAGCTCGGAAGCTACTTTTTGACCGATGCGTCCTGAATATAAAGATGTTTTTTTTCTGTTGAAATCTGCCTCCAGACCATGGCCAACCGCTTCGTGTAAGAGGACACCAGCCCAGCCGTTTCCCAGCACAACCTCCTGGGGTCCCGCTGGAGCATCAATGGCATCGAACTTTATCAATGCAGTTCTAACCGCCTCCTTAGTGATATCTTCAGGAGTAAGTTTATTGTAATAAGAGAAATCAACACGACCTCCGCCACCGTGATAACCTGACTGTCTTTTGTTATCTTTTTCAGCTACCACGCTGACATTCATCCGACACAGCGATTCCTGGTTGTCAATGAATATACCTTCGGAGTTGGCGATGCGATAGAATTTTATCGAGTCGGCAAAGGAAGTATTAACCTGTTTGATACGTTCGTCAGCTGAATAACCGGCTTCATTGGCGCGCCATAGTAAAGCTGATTTCTCTTTTATCGCTACCTCCAGAGGATATAATTCGATTGGGGAGATATTGATTGATTTTTCTGGTGAAGCATTTAATCTTACCGGAGAACCCGTCGTTGCGTTTTCAGCTATATACGAGGCTGTTTTTGCCGCTTGTTTGAGATGGTCATAATCAAGTGAATCGGAATATGTATAACCGGTTTTTTCGCCAGACAAAACTCTTATACCAACCCCACATGTAACGCCCATCTGAGCCTGTTTTAATTTGTTTTCCTCAAGAGCAACAGCATTGTTAATAGCGTATTCGAAATAAATTTCAGCGAAATCACTACCTCTTGACATGGCTATGGAGATTAAGTTTTCTAATGTTGCAGAAGAAAGTATCTTGTCAAATTCATCTATTTTTTTTGTTATAATTTCTGCATAGTGCTGGGGGATCGATCTTTTTTCAACCATTTCGAGTTTCCTTATGTATTAAGAACTGGTTTTTCAAATAATTGGGTCACTTTTTACTATTTATTTGTGTTTGTTTCATCTGTCAACATATATTACAAAAATTAATTTAATATAATAAAAAATTCTATGGTAGAAATGTAAAATTTGTTTTTTGTTTGTAAAGTATTTTGTCTAACTGGACGATTAACATAAAAAAATTATGAACAAAAATGAGGTTTTTAACAAGTTAGGGAAGGTCAAGGAGCTTTCCACATCGCCAACGATTTTAAAAGAAGTACTTGACCTTGTTAATTCTCCAGATACTTCAGCTAAAGACTTATCAGAATTGGTCCTTAAAGATCCCGGTTTGACGACACGGTTGTTAAAAATTGCCAATTCCTCTTATTATGGTTTTCGTCATGAGATTAGCAGTGTCCAGCAGGCTATTGTTATGATGGGACTAAGTGCGGTTAAGTATTTTATTTTATCACTTACGGTATTAAATCAGTTGTATACACAAAAGGGAAAAAGCAGGCTCAATCAAAAACAGTTATGGTTACATTTTCTTGAGGTTGCCTCGGCCACAAAACGAGTGGCTCTGCAAACTGGCTATAAGTATGCTGATGAGGCTTATATTGCCGGTCTGCTTCATGATATAGGTATTGTTCTGCTTGAGAATAATTTCCCCGATGAATATCAGGATGTTTTAAAATTGGTCTCTAAGGGTAATACTATTATTGAGGCAGAATTGGAGATTTTTGGTGTTGACCATCAGGAGGTTGCGGGCAATATAATCAGCCACTGGAATATACCATCAATACTTCACGACCCCATAAGTAAGCACCACTTAAATGATGGTGAAGATGTCAATAATCTTTCAAAGATTGGCAAGATGGTTGCATTTGTTGACAGTATGGCCATGGTTCCTTTTGATGAACTGAAAAATATTGAAAATGCTCAAAAACGTCTCGACACTTTAAATATTTTATCTGATGAATTAAATATTGAAGCTTCTAAACTTGTAGAGATACATAATAACCTTGCCGACGAGATAGTTTCATCGGCGGCCTTTATGGAGTTGGATTTGGGTGATGCGGTAGATATCCTTTCAAAGAGTAATTCGGAGCTGTTTAATCTTTATCTGGATACAGCTAACCTGTTTAAGGAGAGACAGGAGCTTTCTCGCAGGATATTGCGAGCAGAAAGGATGGAGGGAACCCTGGAATCTCTAAAAATCGCTATAGCCACGCTTTCCCACTATATAAATAACGCAACGATGAACATACAGGGCAAATGCGAAATCCTTCATTTATTTTTAAATAAAAAAGATATTAAAACCCTTGTGAGTAATCTACCATCATCTTTAGAATCGATAGGAAAATCGATTAAAAAGATCTCTCTTGTTCTAGATGAGCTTTCAAATATTTCCTCAATGGAAAAAATAAACTTCTTTCACTTTTCTAAAGCTATTGATATTGAAAAGAGCATTAAAGATAAGTTGAATTCCCAGCTTGAGGAAGTAGGAGTTGAATAGCAGAGACTACTATTGTATAAAAAATAATAGAGTTTCATAATCAATAAATAAATATTTGATAACCCGTTTTTACATATTAAAATTCAATCCTAACATTAATCGGCTATATGAAAAAGATATCAAGGCAGATAAAGAGGTGTATCTCTATCGGGAAATATCCAAAGGTCAAACAGTGATAGTTGAATTTGTTTAACTATGCCATTAAAAATGCCGGGCCACTTATAGTAACCCGGCGGTCGTCGTCAAATTTCATATTTTGTTTAACGAACAGGTAACCCCTTATTTTTTTGTTTCTTCGCCGACAGTGCCCTTTATTGGGATAGTGATTCTCGAGCCAGGTTTACCTTCGGCTTCAAGAGTTAACGAGGAGGCAATGGTTCCAGCGGGGACTTTTTTAGAGAGAGTGAATTCGATTTTAGTTGAGTCTCCCGGTTTCAATTTGGTTTTTTTAATCTTGGTTTTTATTAAATCTGATGCTGGGTTTTCCACGACAACAAGTTTGGCTTCAGTTGAATCTGTATTGGTGAGATTGATTGTAGCCTTCTTTTTTTTGCCTACGGGTACTGTACCGAAATCAACCATCAAAGGAGTAGTTTCCAGCTTTTGCCTTGGGTCGTTGACGATTGCTCTGAAACGAAGCTCTATGAAAGGGTTTAGAGAATCATTACAATTGACTTTCAAACTTTTACTTACTCTGCCGTTGTATCTACCTGAGTTAAAAATGGCATCTATGTAAGATTTTTCTCCTGGTGGAATAACTATTCCACTTTTTCTCGAAGATGTGCAACCTCACGTCGGTTTTACGCGGCTGATAATCAGGGTATCACTACCTGTGTTTTTAAACCAAAAATTATGAATGACTTTTGCGCCCTTGGGGATTGAACCGAAATTGAAGGTGGTGTTGTCGAACGTAAGCCTGGCATTGGTTAGTTTAATTTCGGGGACTTTGGAACGAGGTTTTCGAGGTTTTCTTTGTTGTTTTTTGGTTGGAGCGGTTTTTTTAACCTTGTTGGTTGTAGTATCCTGTTGCTCGATAGCTGTTTTTGTTCCTTGGGTTTGGCAAAATGCTAATGGTGATGATAACAGGCTGAGCGACAGGATGATAATTATAAATTTCCAGGTTCGCATAAAATCAACTCCTTTTTTTTAAAAATAAATGCATCGTGTTTAAAGTCAAGTCATTTTTATAAAGAATCATTGTCTGTTAAATATAGCCTTTATCTTCCATCCACTTATCTGAGTACAGCTTGGAAAGATATCTGTTACCGGAATCGGCAAATATTATTACTACGTTACCGGTGATTTTATATTTTTCGACAGCTTGGATTGCACCTGCCAGAACGGCTCCGCTTGAACCACCACAGAATATACCCTCTAATTGAGCAATCTTGCGGGTTGTCAAAAATGACTCCTTATCGCTTATGGCAATCATGTCATCAATGGCAGAGAAGTCCATTGCTTTTATCAGCTTATCACTTCCTATTCCCTCGACCTCATAATGTTTTGCTTTTATTATCTCACCTGTCCTGAAATAATGAGACAACATTGACCCTTGGGAATCAATAGCTATGATTTTAATTGATGGTTTTTTTTGTTTTAAGTAACGCCCTATGCCTGATATCGTTCCGCCGGTGCCGGCACCAGCCACAACGCACTCGATATCTCCACCTGTTTGTTCCCAGATCTCCGGGCCGGTTGTACGGTAATGGCAATCTATGTTAGCGGGATTATCATATTGATTAAGATAGATGCTGTTGGGTGTCTTTTTAACCAGCATTTCGGCAACGCTATAATTGGAACGGGGATCATCGGGCTGGACCGTATGAGGTGTAAGGACGAGTTCGGCGCCATAAAGTTTCATCATGTTCTGTTTTTCCTGGGAGTTTTTATCGCTCATCACCAGCAAAGCGTGGTAGCCTTTAATAGCGCAAACCATTGCTACGGCGATACCTGTGTTGCCCGAGGTGACCTCGATAACTGTCCCACCGGGTTTAAGCTGGCCTGATTGTTCTGCATTTTCTATTAAAGCATTGGCAAGGCGGTCTTTTAGCGAACCAGCCGGATTATACATCTCAAGCTTGGCGAATATCTTTGCCGGAATACCGGAGGTAATTTTTTTTAGCGGGACTATTGGAGTATTACCTATGAGCTTTGAAATATTTGGGATTCCCTTAAGGTCTTGTTTTTTTAAAGTTTTTTTTTCTCGCATTTATTCATAATACATTAAAAAAAGGGTTGAGTTCCACTGTTTTTATAAAAAAATACAGTCTAAAATAATCATTGCCGGTAAACTTAATCTATGATAAAATTCATTAATGGTGGAATATGCTATTAAGGAGGGAAAATGAGCTTTATAATTGATTTACATGCAAGAGAGATACTGGATTCACGGGGCAATCCGACAGTTGAGGTTGTATGCCTGCTGGACACGGGCGAGATTGGCTATGCGGCGGTGCCGTCAGGTGCTTCAACCGGCCATTTCGAGGCGGTGGAGCTTCGGGATGGTGATAAATCTAGGTATCTCGGCAAAGGTGTTACCAGAGCAGTAAAACATGTTAATGAGGATATTGCACCAGCCTTGATCGAGATGACTTCAGAAGCCACCGAGCAGACCGCCATAGACAACTTTTTAATCGAGCTTGACGGAACGGACAACAAGGGAAAATTTGGTGCCAACGCAATTTTGGGAGTATCGCTGGCGGTATGCAAAGCAGCGGCGGCATCATGTGGTTTACCGTTGTACAGGTATATAGGCGGTGTCAATGCGGTAACTCTGCCGGTGCCGATGATGAATATCATCAATGGTGGCAAACACGCTGATAATAATGTTGACTTTCAGGAGTTCATGGTGATGCCAGCTGGACGGCCTACATTCTCGGAGGCCCTGCGTTGTGGTGCGGAGG
Organism: candidate division Zixibacteria bacterium 4484_95; assembly: GCA_002085375.1. GTDB lineage: Bacteria > Zixibacteria > MSB-5A5 > UBA10806 > 4484-95 > 4484-95. The sequence continues at coordinate 8,902 of NATP01000052.1, forward strand.
TGTTTCACAATCTCAAGAAAGTGCTTGCCGAAAAAGGGATGAACACTGCTGTTGGTGATGAGGGTGGTTTCGCTCCGGATTTAAGCTCCAACGAAGAGGCGATACAGGTTATAATAACTGCTATTGAGAAGGCTGGATATAAACCGGGTGAGGATGCTTTTATCGCTCTTGACCCGGCTGCAACGGAGTTTTTTGAAAATGGCAAATATAATTTAAAATCGGAAAACAGGGTATTATCCGCGGGGGAGATGGTTGAATATTATGCAGGTCTGGTTGATAAGTATCCTATTGTCTCAATTGAGGATGGTTTGGCAGAGGAGGATTGGCAGGGTTGGAAAATTCTTACCGACAAACTCGGTTCTAAAATACAAATTGTAGGCGACGATTTATTTGTGACCAATGTTGAACGACTTACCCGGGGTATTGAGATGGGAGTGGCTAATTCCATTCTTATCAAGTTGAACCAGATAGGGACCTTGACCGAAACCCTTAAGGCGATAATGGTTGCGTCTCGTGCTGGATATACCTCGGTGGTATCGCATCGCTCCGGCGAGACTGAGGATACTACTATTGCGGATGTTGTGGTGGCTACAAACAGTGGCCAGATAAAGACGGGTTCGGCCAGTAGGACAGATAGGATTTGTAAATATAACCAGTTGTTACGTATTGAGGAGGAGCTTGGGGAACAGGCGGAGTTCATGGGGGTTTCTGCGTTTTATAGCGTAAAAAATCCGGGGGATTGAGGTGGCCAAAAAAAGAAAAATTTCAACAGGTTTTTCGGGTAAGATTAATAAAAGGACTTTTTCAAAAAGGGTGAGGGTGTTTTTAATTCTAACAGCATTGGTATTTCTTGTTGTATTATTTTGCAGTGGTGATTATGGCCTTTTGAAAATATACCGTTTGTATTCAAAGATTAATGAAACCAAAAAAGAAATAACCCTTCTGAAAGTGCAGGCTGTCGATTTAGAGTGGAAAATAAACAAACTTAAGAACGATTCATCTTATATCAAGCTTTATGCCTCTGAATATTATGGTTATGCTAAATCCGGCCAGACCATAATCCAATTTCTACCCGCCCCTGTGGATAGCCTCGAGTAATGTCAAAAGTACAGTTCAACGGATATGTTATCCGGGGGATTTCAACCGGTGAAACATCTAGGATTGTGACGTTATTTACGCTGGAGTATGGTAAAATCAGGTGTATGGCCAAAGGTGTGAAAAAATCAGCCACGAAAGAAGGCGGAGCACTCGAACTTTTTTCCTTTCTAAAAGGTACTATTTATAAAAAAGAAAATGTTGAACTTGGAACTATCAGCTCTTTTGATATAATCGATAGCCACTCTGAAATCACGGTTGAACCATTTAAATATGGTTACTGTTCGGCTTTATGCGAGATAATTGATAAAAGTTTAAATATCGACCAACCTCAACCAGAGATTTTTGATACGATAGGAAGTTATTTTAAATATATACATAAAGCTGATAGACAATATGCCCCGCCTTTATTCTGGTCTGCTTTTATCAAGGTCATACGACTTCTGGGTTATGAGCCGGAGCTATATGAATGTGTTATCTGCGGTAAAAAAAATCCTGGACGGGCAGCATTTTACAGCCCTGAGAAAGGTGGTATCATCTGTTCAAAAGATGTATCTGCTGATGAACACTATGGCAAAATATCAGCTAAAGGTTTGCGCACACTGCAATATTTTTTGGCAAAACCTTTTTCAGATTTAGTAGATGTGAAATATTCTAATTCGATTTTAAAAGAGGTCGCTCATTTCGTTTTCACCTTTGCCGAATACCATATAGGGTTGCGTAGAGACCTCAAATCGTTTAAATTCCTCTCTCAATTGAAACGGATATAAAAGCGGAGGTGATGTGGCTAAAAAAAATAAACCAACTGATCCTTTGATGGATAAGTTGGTATCTCTTTGTAAAAGGCGCGGTTTTGTTTTTCAGTCATCAGAGATATATGGCGGACTGGGCTCATGCTGGGATTATGGACCTTTAGGAGTTGAGCTTAAAAACAACGTCAAACGTTTCTGGTGGGAGGCAATGACTCATCGGCGGGATGATATCGAGGGCGTTGATGCTGCTATACTGATGGCGCCACAGGTGTGGAAAGCCTCTGGCCATGTCGATGGTTTCACCGACCCACTTGTGGATTGCAAAAAATGTAAACGTCGTTTCAAGGGTGACCAGGTTGAGGGTAACAAATGCCCCGACTGTGGCGGTGAGCTTACCCAGCCCCGCAACTTCAACCTGATGTTTAAAACATTCATGGGGCCGGTCGAGGAGGACTCATCGATAGTGTATCTTCGTCCGGAGACGGCTCAGGGGGTTTATGTTAATTTCCTCAATGTTATGGGGCCATCTCGCCAGAAAATTCCATTCGGCATCGCTCAAATTGGCAAAGCCTTCAGAAACGAGATAACTCCCGGCAACTTCATTTTCCGGACACGTGAATTTGAGCAGATGGAGATGCAGTATTTTGTGCACCCTTCAGAGGATGAAAAATGGTTTGAATATTGGAAAGAACAACGCTGGCAGTGGTATCTCGACCTTGGCATTAACAAGAACAAACTTCGTTGGCACCAGCATGGTCCTGATGAGCTTGCTCATTACGCCAAGGTAGCGTTTGATATCGAGTACGAATTCTCATTTGGCTGGAAAGAGATAGAGGGTATCCACAACCGTACAGATTTTGATTTGAAACGGCATAAAGAAGCCTCCGGCAGGGACCTTTCATATTATAATGACCAGACCAAAGAGCGTTATATCCCCTATATCATCGAG
>NATP01000153.1 GCA_002085375.1 candidate division Zixibacteria bacterium 4484_95
AATTCAATTATGGAAATCCCAGTATCCATTGGCGGCATAAGTTCATTACCAACAAGACTTGGCACATTTTTCATTGTAACAACAAAAAATCCTATGGCAAATAATATTGTAATAAAACGCCATGAAGAGGGTGAACTTACAGACCGTGAAAAACAAGCCCGTGAATGGGGGATACCATACCTCGACCTCGATGGCGACATCGGTATGTTCCCTGGTGGTGCCGGCTTTGGTATTATGGGCAACGATTTTATTACTTATTTCGGCGGCAAACCGGCTAATTTTATGGATTCAGGTGGAGGGCCCTCGCCGGAGCGAATCGCTAAAATGCTAGTGCTTCTTGATGAAAACCCGCAGGTGAAGGTGATTTTCGGTGCCCGTTTTGGGGGGATATCCCGTTGTGATGATTTTGCTAAAGGAGTCGTAAAGTTCCTGAAAGAACACGGCCTTTCTAAACCTATGGTGATGCGTATGACTGGGAATATGTGGCGAGAGGGTGTAGAAATATTCGAGAAAGCTAAAAAAGAATCACCTGGACTATTTGAAAAAATCCAATTCCATGGTATTGAGGTCCCAATAGAGGAAATAGCAAAACAAGCTGTTGAACTGGCAAAGGAATCCTCTTGATTATATTATTTGTTTTAATTTGCCCGTTTCTTTCTTGTATCGAATAAGTATCGTATGGTGATTATCTTTTAGATATGAATTATGATGATGACCACGATTAGGAAAAAACCAACGGTTGTTGTGTCGTTGACGTTAGATAGAAATGTTCATAAACTGGTTGAAGCCACTATCAAATCACGACCTGCTCTTCTTAAAAAATACAATATAAAAATTTCTCACTGCCTGTCAGACTTAGTTCGATTGATACCGGAAGCTGAAGTATTTTTTGGATTTCATTTAAAAAAAGAGTTTTATAATAAGGCTATAAATCTTCGCTGGATTCATTTAGCATCGGCCGGTGTTGATAATACACTACCGCCAGAGGCCTTTAAGAGTAGAATAAGGATAACCTGCTCGAAAGGTTTTCATGTTTCCGCCATGGCTGAAACCGCCATAGGGATGATGCTTGCCTTGGCCAGGAATCTAAATATCGCTCGCGATTTCCAAATTAAAAAACGCTGGGATTTTCACGGTGTAGCTGATAATATATTTAACCTTGAAGGAAAAACCCTGGGAATTGTTGGAGCCGGACGAGTTGGCAGGGCAATTGCTACCAGGGCTCGTTGTTTTAAGATGAAGATAATCGGTATAAGTAGGACTGGACGTAGAGTAAATGGGTTTGAGCAGGTTAAATCGACAAAATATTTACACTGGCTTTTAAAAGAGTCGGATATATTGATTATATCGCTTCCTTTAACTGAACAGACCAATAATCTCATTAGCGTAAAGCAATTTGCTATTATGAAAGAGGGTTCTTACTTAATAAATATCGCTCGGGGAGCTATCGTTGACCAACAGGCTTTGGTTAATTCCTTAAAAAGCGGTCGCTTGGCTGGCGCTGGTCTGGATGTATTCGCGGTAGAGCCATTACCCGAGGATTCACCGCTATGGGGAATGACTAACGTGATAATCACACCCCATACCGCCGGAATGATGCCGGATTATTACGAAAAGATAACGACACTTTTTTTGGATAACCTTGAAAAATATATCAAAGGAAGAAAACTTTACGGTCTTGTAGATAAAAAAAGAGGATATTGAAGATGGCTATACTTATAGATAAAAACTCAAAAGTCCTTGTGCAGGGGATAACCGGAACAGGTGGCTCGTTTCATGCTAAACGCATGAAAGCCTATGGCACCAATATTATTGGCGGAACCTCCCCTGGTAAAGGCGGTCAGGTTGTTGACGGTATGCCTGTTTTTGATACCGTTGAGGAGTGTGTTGCAAGTACTGGTGCTGATGTATCAGTGATATTTTTACCTGCTAAATATGCTAAAGGTGCGGCCTTAGAATCGATTTATGCTGGTTTAAAGTTAGTGGTTGTTGTTCCTGAACATATCCCTATCGCTGATATGATGTATGTCCGCAAAGCGGCTCAAGAGCGAGGTTCGGTTGTCATTGGCGGTAACACCGCGGGTATCATAACCCCCGGCCAAGCTAATGTGGGTATTATTCCTGATATTGCGTTTGCACAGGGGAAAATAGGCACTGTTTCGCGTTCGGGTTCTCTGACGTATTATGTTGCCGATACGCTCACTCGCACCGCCTATGGTGAAACAACATGTGTCGGTCTTGGGGGTGATCCGGTGCTGGGGTCAACTTTTGATGAGATACTTGACCTTTTTGACAGAGATAACCAGACCAAAGCGGTGGTCCTTGTTGGCGAGATAGGCGGTGTATATGAAGAGAGAGCAGCCCAAAAGGTTTCAGAGATGTCAAAGCCTGTAATTTTTTTGATAGGGGGTTTGTCTGCTCCTCCCGGTAAAAGAATGGGTCATGCCGGTGCAATAGTTGAGGGTAATATTGGCACGGCTCAGAGCAAGGTCGAAGCTTTGAGTAAAGCTGGCGCTCACCAGGCAAAAACTTTCATGGATATACCGGAGATCCTGAAAAGTCTGGAGATTTGATTGCTAAAACCTGTTGTGAATGTCTATCGCGGTGAGACGATTGAGTCGACCCATTTCGGCCATCTAGCTGTTGTCGACTCCAGAGGAAAATTGCTTTATTCGCTCGGTAATCCACAAACTGTAACTTTTTTACGTTCATCGGCAAAGCCGTTTCAGGCGATACCGGTAGTTGAATCCGGAGCGGCGCGTAAATTTAATTTTAGCTCGAAGGAGATTGCAATAATTGCAGGTTCTCACTCGGGCGAGCCTGAACATGTTGAGGTTGTTTCCAGTATCCTTAAAAAAATAGGGCTTGGTCCTCAACATCTTCAATGTGGAACACATGTTCCGCATTTCTATACCGCTAAAAATCTTAAACCTGAACCTGGCCGGGAATTTTCAGTGCTTCAACATAATTGTTCGGGTAAACATGCTGGTATGCTGGCGATAGCTGTTTTTAAAAACCTGCCGGTGGAAAATTATCTTGATTTCGAACATCCTGTTCAAAAGATGATAACAGAGGCTATTGCCTACGTTTGTGATTATCCAAAGGAGCGTATAAAGATGGGCCTTGATGGTTGTTCTGCACCTGTTCATGCCCTTCCTATATACAACATGGCTTATGGTTTTGCCCGTTTTGTTTCGCCTTATATGGTTCCTCGTGAGAAAGCCAAAGCTTATTCTATTATTTATCAGGCGATGTTAGACCATCCTGATATGGTTGCTGGTGAAAAACGATATGATACGGAGCTTATGACAAACTGTCATGAGAAGCTAATAGCTAAAGCTGGGGCAGAAGGACTTCATTGTATAGGTTTTGTTGAAAAGCACTGGGGAATGACAGTTAAAATCAGCGATGGCGCAATTCGTGCCTTGTATCAGTTCAGCTTGGAAGCATTAAGACAACTTGGTGTGGTGGCCGCTGAAGAGCTGGAGAAATTAAAATATTTTCGACACAAAATTATCGAAAACTGGAGTAATAAAAAGGTTGGATATATAAAAGCTGAATTTGATCTGGAGAAACATCAAAATGGATAAAATATTTCCTGAAATTAAGAAAATAAAAAACGCGAAGTTGAGACAGAAAACCGCAGATTGTTTAGCTGAAGCTATCAAGCAGGGTGGTTGGAATGAGAACGAACTTGATAATATCCCTTTTACGCTTCTGGTTAAAGGTGAAGTGCCCAGCCTTGTTACCCACACCCGAGCTGTCACCCAGACCTCGATAGCTATGGCTGGAGTAATTAGTACTATCTACGATGATAAAGTGAAAATTGATCTGGATATATTGGTTTCCGGTGCTTTGCTTCATGATGTAGGTAAGTTTTTAGAGTATGCTAAGGAAGGCGCTAAGGTGACCAAGTCGAAATCGGGGAAATTGTTGAGGCATCCGGTTTCAGGTACCGCATTGGCTTATGCTATGGGCTTGCCGGAGGAGGTGCTTCATATAATCGCCGCTCATTCGCATGAGGGTGACTATGTCAAACGCAGTGTCGAGGCTATAATAGTAAAGCACGCTGATTTTGCCAATTTTGAGGCTCTGGGAGGGTGAGGTGTTATCGAGTTGATATTTCTGGGATTGGGAGGAGGGACGTCCGTTTTCAGCATTTTCTCGGCGCTTATAATAATATTTTTATCAATAAAGATACTGGGAATTCGTTTCATAAATGGCAGGGTCATACGTATAGCTCTTGGTTTTTCTTTTATACATATAGTTCTTGGCAATATTCCAATAGTAGTAGCAGAGCAAACTGACAGGCTTAGACCGATATCATGTGAATTTGAAGGCTCATCTTTATCATTCCTGTCAGCTGTTTTTCAAGGCTCTCTTGACCATTATGGAGTTTTCTGGTTAGCCCAGAGCTTTTTATTTACAATAATATTTATGATTGTTTTTGCAATATTTAGCAAGATTTTAAGGAGAATTGACAATGGACTTTCTACCCGAACCATACAAGACCAAAACAGTGGAGCGTATTCATCTTCTTCCCAGAGAGAAACGCCAGCGAAAACTGATTGAGGCTCATTACAACCTGTTTAAAATACCGGCTGCTGATGTTTTTATAGACCTGCTTACGGATTCTGGAACCTCGGCCATGAGTGATAACCAGTGGGCGGGATTGCAGATGGGTGATGAATCGTATGCGGGGTGCCGTAATTATTATTTTTTCGAAGATACGATTAGAAACATAACCGGATTTAAAAATATCATCCCCGCTCATCAGGGTCGTGTTGCGGAAAATCTGCTTTTCACGAGCGCTCTGAAGAAGGGAGATTATGTCATCTCGAATACTCATTTCGATACTACCCGGGCAAACATAGAACATCAGAAAGCTCATGCTGTCGATTTACTTGTGGAGGAAGGTAAAGATCCACAATCGGAGTATGATTTTAAGGGCAATATCGATCTTGACAAAGTTGAGGACTTCATCAAGAAGGTTGGGGCAAAGAAAATCCCAATGGGGATGCTTACCGTCACCAATAATGCAGGTGGCGGTCAACCTGTTTCACTTGAAAACATAAAGGCTTATAGTGAACTTTTGCACAAGCATGGTATTAGCTTGTATCTTGATGCCTGCCGTTATGCCGAAAACTGCTATTTTATCAAACAGAGAGAAGCGGCCTATCGGGATTGGACAATCAAAGATATTGCTCGTGAGATGTTCAAATATACTGATGGTTGTACTATGTCGGCCAAGAAAGATGGACTGGCTAATATCGGTGGTTTTCTGGCCACCAATGATGACAAGTTAGCGGCTAAAATTACCAACATGCTTATTCTCATCGAGGGATTTCCCACTTATGGCGGTATGGCCGGTCGGGACCTTGAAGCGGTTGCTCGGGGATTAATCGAAGCGCTTGATGAGGAATATCTCCATTATCGTGTCCAGCAGGTTAAATGTTTGGGTGAACTTCTTGAGGAAGCGGAAATACCAATTGTTCGACCGCCTGGCGGACATGCGATATATGTTGATATTAACTCGTTTTTGCCTGATTTCCCAAGGGAGAAATATCCCGGCTGGGCAGTTACGGTGGCTATGTATCGTGAGGGATGTGTCAGGACTACCGAGATCGGTACCATTATGCAGGGCCTTCAGCCCGACGGCACAGAAATAATCCCAAGATTAGAGCTGGTCCGCCTGGCTATCCCACGTAGGGTTTATTCGATGGCGCATTTGCAATATGTAGCCTCGATATTCAAAAAAATAAAAGAAAACAAGAAACTGATTAAACCCTTACGTATAAAGTGGCAGGCACCTGTAATGAGGCATTTTACGGTAGAATTAGAAGAGATACCATAAATTGAAAACGTTTATTTGAGAGGTCTATGTTCCAAGGAGATATTGTATAAAATGCATTTGGTTTAATATAATATGTATATATAAGGTTTTTGCAGACCTTAGGTGTTTTATGAAAAAGCAGCCTCTTAATTTCCCAGGAATAAAATTTAGATCGAATTCTCTGTATATGGAGTTTTTAAATCAAAAGAGAACTGATCCCCGGGTTAGAAGTTTAGCTTTAGAATTGGCTTTGTATGTCAAGCTTTTAGGAAGCGAGCTTGAGGTTACCCAGATAGGACGGACTAAAAGGTCTCAGGTGAGAATTTATGGATATGATAGAAAGAGCGGTCACCGGGAAAGGCCATCGCGGGCGATCGATTTCAGTGGTAGAAATATCTCAAGAGAAATCATTAACAAGCTTGTAGAGCATTTCAAATTTTATTTGGATTTAGGTTACTATTACAGTTTGATATATCATGATGTCGGGGCTGGTTATCATTTTCACCTTCAGGTACCTCATGCCAAATATAACAAAATCCTGTGGGATATAAATTCTGGCGGATAAATTAGGATTTAGTTATATAGTCTTTGAAAAAAGCAGCTAACCTGTATTATTCATAAACTTTTTTAATTTTAAGAAGTGGCTTGGGCGTCCTGCCCAAGAATCACTGGCAAAGATGCCGGTGCTACATTGCCGACAATTAA
>NATP01000154.1 GCA_002085375.1 candidate division Zixibacteria bacterium 4484_95
GAAATAAAATCGGGATTTTTGCAAGAACCGATAGCTAATGTTTATACCGGTTTTAAGAATATCTACTCGTGTTATTGCAATGGTTCGACCAGTGAACGGATTATCAACAAGATGGAAACGGCATTTTATTTTAAACCCTCAACGTATCACCTTCTGGCCGTAAGGTACTTATCGGCTTTCGCATGGCAGCAACAGCCAGATTATCAGTTGGTTTTGGGTGGAAACAACGGTTTGAGGGGATATTCTGATCGTTATTTTGATGGCTGTAAGTTGGCTCTTTTTAATTTCGAGTATCGTCTTTTCACACCCATTGAGATTTTTACTGTTGGCCTTGGAGCGGTAGCTTTTTTTGATGCTGGATATGTCTGGGATGACCATGAACGGGTTAAAATCGATGACCTCAGAAGTGATTTCGGGTTGGGGTTGCGTTTTGGCTTAACAAAATCATCGACTGCCCGTACCGTCAGGTTGGATATGGCATGGTCATCGGACATGTCGGACTGGTACATTTCATTTGGAACGGGGAACCTATTTGAGCTTGCGCGTTTTAAGTAACTATACTCGGGGTTTCTGGTTATTTTTAATAGCAATTACTGTAGTCAGGTTATTTATTGCTCTATTTCTTGGTCCTGCTCCGCAGGAGACGTATTACTGGAATTATTCCAAGCATCTCGACCTCTCCTATTTTGACCACCCTCCCATGACTGCTTACCTGATATATCTTTTTACCAGCATTTTTGGAGATAATGCATTTGGCATTCATTTCTCTGCGGTATTTATATCAGTTATTCTGGCTATTGCTCTTTTTTATTTTGTAAATGCGCTGTTTGATGAAAGGATGGCTTTCTGGGCGGTAGTGGTTTCCTCCACCACATTTATATTTGCCCTAGGTTCACTTATCATCACCCCCGATGCGCCACTACTGTTGTTCTGGATATTGATGATGATTTCTCTATATCAATCTATCAGGTCGGGTAGAAACTTATGGTGGATTTTGACCGGTGTATTTCTGGGTGCAGCTTTTGTCTCAAAATATACTGCAGTATTTGCCATTGCTGGGGCTTTTTTGTATCTGGTGGTTTCAAAACAAAGGCGATTTTTTTTGAAAACAGTGGGCCCTTTTTTGTCTTTGGTGGCCGGCTTGATCGTATCATTACCTGTAATCATCTGGAATTACCAACATGACTGGGCAAGTTTTGGTTTCCAGAGTGGAAGAAGAGCTGCCGGTTTTTCATTATTGCGTCCTGATTATTTCTTTGGTTTTATCGGTTCACAGGTTGGTATAACGGCTATATTCTTAATGCCGCTTTTTATCTGGGGTATAATAAAAGCTGTCGGTAAGGTTAAAGATGACCAGAACCTGGCTTTGCTTTTCTGGTTTTGCATACCGACTTTGACTTTCTTTATCGCCATATCGCCGTTAACATATGTAAAGATGAACTGGTTGGCGCCTGCATATTTATCTGGATTTCCGTTGGCGCTTTATTTTTATTTCAGGTCAATGAGACGTTCTTTGAAAAATTATGGTATTTTCGCTTTGACCTTTTCTGTGGTTGTAACTGTGGCGGTCCATTTCCTTGCCCTGTTCCCCATTTTCGGTATAGGGCGGGCTGATACGATAAATGGTTTTAAAGAGCTATCGGCAAGGGTTGATGAGATAAAAAAGGATTTTGAAGACCGGGAACAGTTGTTTATTTGTGGGTATGAATATAAAACAGCCTCGCAATTGAGGTTCTACCTTGAGGGGCAACCGGAAACCTGCTCAAACAATATCGTAGGCGAAAGAGGGCTGGCTTATGACTATTGGAGCAACCCGGATACACTTATAGGATGGAACTGCATTTTCGTTTATGATGAAAGAAACAGATATAAAGAACCGGAAAAGCTATCTGTATTTTTCGAGCATGTTGAAGGACCGGAGGTTTTAACAGTTACAAGGGGTGGAAAGAAGATAACAGATTTTCATATTTATCGATGTTACAAATACAGGGGTCTATGATGAGCCTGATGCAATCAGATTTAAGAGACATTCCTCTTTTGTTAAGAGGTAAAGTGCGCGATGTATATGACCTTGGGGATAAACTGCTAATAATTGCAACTGACAGGATTTCCGCTTTTGATTGGGTCCTTCCAAATGGCATCCCGGGCAAGGGCAAGATCTTAACCTCGATATCGATCTTCTGGTTTAATTATACTCGCGATATAATAGAAAACCATTTGTTGACAGTCGATGTTGATAGTTACCCGCCACAACTGAAGCCGTATCGTGACCAGCTTGAAGGCCGCTCAATGCTTGTCAGAAAAGCTAAGCGTATCGATATAGAATGCGTGGCACGAGGGTATATTATTGGTTCGGGTTACAAGGATTATATAAAGCAAAAACCCGGCAATGGAAAGATAAACCTCCATGGAAACATCTTGCCGATGGGCCTGAAACTTGCCGATAAGCTTCCTTGTCCCATCTTCACGCCAGCCACCAAAGAAAAATCCGGGCATGATATCAATATCAGCCTTGAAGAGATGGCAAGGATGGTCGGCAAGGAACTTACATTAAAGCTTAAAGATATCTCACTGGCTGTTTATACTAAGGCGGCAGAGTATGCTTTAAAGCGCGGGATAATTATCGCTGACACGAAATTCGAGTTTGGTTTCGATGGTGAGCGATTGATATTAATTGACGAGATTCTCTCTCCGGATTCGTCGCGATTCTGGCCGTTGACCTCCTATAAACCAGGGGTTAATCCCGAGAGTTTTGACAAACAGTATGTCCGCGATTGGCTTGAAAATACTGACTGGGACAAAAACTCACCACCGCCTGAAATGCCACAGGAAATTATCGATAAAACACTTGAAAAATATAAAGAGGCTCACCGATTACTCGTAGGAAAGGATATCGATGATTAAGAGAGCTTTGATATCGGTTTATGATAAAAAATATCTTGATAAACTCGCCGATTTTTTAGCAAAAAGGGGAGTGGAGATAGTTTCCTCCGGTGGGACTTATGATTTTTTAAATAAGATTGGGATTTCTGTTAAGAAAGTAAGCGATATCACTGGCTCGGCCGAGATTCTCAACGGGCGTGTAAAAACGCTTCATCCGGCCATACATGCTGGAATTTTAGCAAGAACTGACCAGTTAGAACAACTTGAGGAAAGTGGAATTGAACCCTTTGACCTGGTTGTGGTCAATCTCTACCCGTTTGAGCAGATGGTGGCAAGCAATGCAGGGACAGATGAAGTTCTGGAGAATATCGACATTGGCGGTCCGGCAATGCTTCGCGCTGCTGCCAAAAATTACCCAAGGGTAACTGTTATATGCAGCCCCGATTATTATGATATATTAGTCGAACAGGTGGAAAAAAATGATGGTGATACGACAATTGAGTTTCGGAAGGAAATGGCGGAGAAAGTGTTTGCTCACACAACAGCCTATGATAACGCCATCGCTAGTTTTTTAACTGAAAGAGGCGAACAGTTTGCCGAACATCTAACCTTATCATTTGAGAAGCGGAAACTTTTGAGATATGGAGAAAACCCGCATCAGCAGGCGGCGCTATATCTTGATCCAGCGTACAAACTTAGTTCGCTTGCCAGAGCTCGTGTCCTATCGGGAAAGGAACTGTCGTTTAACAACCTCTGGGATTTGGAAGCGACCATGCAGATGGTAGGCGATTTCGATGAACCTTTCGCCGTTGTCGTCAAACATACGAATCCATGTGGGGCGGCAGTAGGTAGAACATTGGCAGAGGCATACGGTAAGGCTTTTGAATCTGACCCTCTTTCGGCTTTCGGATCGATTATAGGGCTTAACAGGGTAGTTGATATCAAGACCGCCGAGCTAATTCACAAGACGCGTTTTGTTGAATGTGTCTTGGCGCCTGATTTTTCCAGTGAATCTCTTGAACTGATGAAGAAGAAAAAGCAACGGGAGCGCTTGTGCAAACACGGGATACAATCGAATTGAAACCTGAAAATTTAAAAGTTGTCAGCAAAGTCACACCAACAGCTAAACAGATTGATGATTTATTATTTGCTTTTAGGGTGGTCAAGCATGTCAAATCAAATGCTGTGATAATCTGTAAGGATGGCGCCACTGTTGGTATAGGACCGGGGCAGACCAGCCGTGTTGATTCGTCTATCATAGCCGTGCGTAAAGCAGGTGATAGAGCCAAAGGTGCGGTTGCTGCCTCTGATGCCTTTTTCCCGATGCCTGATGGTTTAGAGGTTTTGGCCGATGCTGGCGTCAATGCTGTAATTCAGCCTGGGGGAAGCAAGGGCGACAACGATGTCATTATCACTGCCGATAGACTAGGTGTGGCAATGGTGTTCACCGGTATAAGGCATTTTAAACACTAAAATTATTAAAGACAGGCAAGGTTGCCCCTCATAATTTTTTTTCTTTTTATTTAAAAAACAGGACCTTGAGTAATAGACCCTTCGGATTAATCCCTACCTTAACATTAACATCTTCTTAGTTTCACTGAAATTCTCACCCTTGAGACTGTAGAGATATATTCCAGAGGAAAGCTCTTCCCCGTTTTCCGTTTTACCGTCCCAGACAATAGAATGTGAACCAGCTTCAAAAAAACCATCAGATTATTATTATCGCAATTTTAATTGTAAATACCCCACTTATCGTTAAATGCGATAATGTTATTAACTGTATTTATATTCATGCCGTAAGTTAAAGTAACGGTTCCCAAGTATAATATTTCCATAACTGTTGATTGCGGTCCGTTCTCGCTTTTGACAACAATATCTTTTCCTAAGAAATTTATGTTCTCGAGGTATGTTCCATCGGCAACAAGAACAGTATCCATATCTTCACTTGCGTTAATACCCGCCTAGATCGTTGGATAATCACCAGGCACATGAATCGTTGTTGCCATTGAAGAAACTGCAAATAAAGACACAACAATACCAATAATGATTTTTGATCTAAACATGATAAAACCTCCTGATGAATCAGTTATGATTTTGTTAACTTTTGGTCTTTTTATTTAATAGCCCGTATAAGAATTAGGGTCGACTTTTCTGTTGTCAAGAAAAAAATGGGTTTTGCTGATACATGCGGTTAATTTAACAAAACTCCAAGTCATAGATTGCCGTATATAGATCGAGTTTAAGAATTAATGTGGTGTAAGTTTTGTTTTAGAAAGGAGCCGGGACAGGAATGTGATAAAGTTAGTCGATGTTAAATCTGAAGATGAGATTGAACATATCAGAAAGCTGTTTGAAGAGTATGCCGACTGGTTAGCGTTCGATCTTTGTTTTCAAGATTTCGAAACCGAGCTTGGCAACCTTCCAGGGGATTATGTTCCACCTTATGGACGGCTTATATTAGCCTATATCGGTTCAAAAGTTGCCGGATGCGTTGCCCTGCGTAGATTTGATGAGCACACCTGTGAGATGAAGAGGTTGTATGTTCGCCCGAGGTTCAGGAAAAAAGGTCTTGGAAGGAAACTGGCGATTGCGGTTATTGAAGAAGCCAAGAAAATAGGTTATAAATCTATGAGATTGGATACGCTTTCTTTTATGAAAGAAGCTTTGATGCTTTATAAGTCTTTAGGTTTCAAAAAAATCGACCGCTACAGGTATAACCCGATCGAGGGAGCGATGTTTCTGGAACTAAACTTGACTGAGGAATAAGATATAGTTTTGTAATTTTAAATATTACATCAAATAATTTAGATTAACCAAATATCTTGCATTTCAAGAATAATCAATTTTATTATTTATTCTTATGAGATATAAGCCGAAGCCTCCACCCCGTTTCCAACTGGCAATGACACCTACACCAATAGAGGTTTTTTCCTTAACACCAGCGCCAAGGTCTGGGGTTGAGATATTTATCAAAAGAGATGACCAAACCGGTTCAGAGCTTTCGGGAAATAAAATTCGCAAGATGGAGTTTATCCTCTATGATTTGATATCTAAAAAATCTGATGTCATCATCACCTGCGGTGGGGTTCAGTCCAACCATTGCCGTGTTGTAGCGGCTTTAGCGGCGCGAATAGGTTTAGATTGCGAGTTGATACTCAAAGGAAGATCGACTTCATTGCCCGACGGTAACTTTCTTCTGGATAAGTTGTTTGGGGCTAAGGTAAGATTCGTCACTGAAAGAGAGTATGAAAGGAATATCGAAGGGATTCTTAAAAGAAGAGCGAGGGTTTTCCAAAAACGGGGTCGCAGATCATACATAATCCCCGAGGGTGCCTCTACATCACTTGGTATATGGGGTTATTTTTTAGCTGGCCTTGAGTTGAAAAAGCAACTTGATAAAGCTGGTATAAAAGCAGACTATATCGCCTGTGCTGTTGGTTCAGGCGGAAGCTACACTGGTTTGTATCTTGCCTCGCTTTATCTTAAGTGGCCAGTGAAAATTTTAGGCTTTGCTGTCTGCCGTGATACTGATTATTTCAAAAGTAAAATTATAAGGTTGGCCAAACAGTTTTTGGAAAATTATAAACTAGATCTTAAACCCGATCCGAGTGAAATCATAATAGATGACAATTACATCGGCCCGGGATATGCTAAAATTGGTAGAATGGAAGCTGATTTTATAAAAAAGGTTGCCGTCAATAGCGGGATAATACTTGATCCTGCCTATACTGCCAAAAGCATGATTGGGTTGTTTAATTACATAGTTGAAAAGAAGATAAGGAAAAAATCGGTAGTGGTTTTTATACATACAGGTGGCCTTCTATCGATATTTCCGCAGCGTGGAAAATTATTTGGGAGATAAATTATCGAGATTTAAAATTTTGAGTTTCATATTGTAAGGATTGAAGTTGATACAATATTTTGCAATTACGATGCAAGAAAATACAAACTATTTGAGTTTTAATGTTGCCTTTTAATCGGGGGCTCATTATATTGCTTATAGATTAGGGATTAGTACTGTTTTTTTTAGGATAGTATGTTTTTTAGCAATGTCTTATGGGATTAGAGGAGGAAATTATTTCTGGTAGTTATAACCTGTTTTTCGGCATATGATTTGCTCTTAAAGGCAATTGAGGGGTAATAAAAGGATTGCTTATGCTTTCTAATGGACTTGAAAGAGGTTTTACTGAAGGAGTTCTGAAAAGGATTAAGGACCCACGTGTTGGCAAGGACGCTGGTGGGTATTTCATTTATACTACCAGTGAAAATATCAAGGTTTATATTGATTCATATTATGAGTTTCTTGAGAAAACCGAAAAGCGGGCTTTGGAAGAACTTGGTAATTTGAACAAGAAAATAGCCGCTACCTCCGAGGATTACGAGGAAACCCTGGCTTTTTACAGGGCTAAAAAGATTATTATCGGTCAGCTTCTTAAAAACATCTATCATTATTATACCGATTCAGTGAGTACAACCTCGCTTATGACTCCCTGGTGTTTTGGCACAGTTGTGCTCGAGAAAGTGGAAATCTATCGTGACAAATTATCCAAAGGCTTGGTTCGCGACGAGGATATACCGGAGTATCCGTTTTACGTTTTACAGTATATTGATGAGATCTATAAAAAGACATTGCTTGATATATTTGAATTTCCGGAGAAGGCGTTTTCGATGCGCTGGCAGTATACCGAACTGTTGAAACGCTACTCGAAAGTATTATCCAATGTTACAAATTCTTTGCAAAATGTTTTAATGATGATAAAATCGTACGGTCGATGAGGTTGTTGGTGTTAGCGTTTTCAGGGCCGCATAGGGCGGCCTTTTTTTATTTGTATTACGAAATCGAACATGGTCAGTATAAAAAGGCGGAAAGAAACCCCCCTATCAGTTGTAACCTCTAAAGTTATCTTAATTGCAAGCGGTAGTAGCCCTGCGCCGGCGAATGACAGCGATTGTTC
>NATP01000053.1 GCA_002085375.1 candidate division Zixibacteria bacterium 4484_95
TCAAAAAGTGCAAGTTTTTCGATATGAACCGGTTTTCTTTTCTCTCTTGTATAAACCGGTGCTTTACCACCTAATACAAGGGTATCCGGTGGTATCTCCGAACAGATATGTCCATCTGAATAAATACGAAGGGTTTTATCTGAAATCACCTTGCCTATCACAACCGCCTGGAGATCCCATTTTTTGAAAATATTTATTACCTCATCCAAGCTATCGGGACGAGCCACTACAAGCATTCTCTCCTGTGATTCGGAAAGCATGATTTCATAGGGAATCATTGCCTCCTCCCGCACAGGTACTTTATCGATATCCAGTTCCATACCACAGTTACCTCTGGCAGACATTTCCGACGATGAACAGGTCAGACCGGCTGCTCCCATATCCTGGATACCCACAACCAGTTTTTTGCGAATAACTTCTAATGTTGCCTCAAGGAGAAGCTTTTCAGTAAACGGGTCGCCGATCTGCACCGATGGTCTTCTCGATTCTGACTTTTCGGACAGTTCCTCAGAGGCAAAAGTTGCCCCATGGATACCATCACGGCCAGTCTTGGCGCCAACAATCAAAACCGGATTCCCCTCACCTTTGGCAGTGGCTGATAAAAGATCGGTTTTTTTAGCAATACCAATAGCCATAACATTTATCAATGGATTTCCAGCGTAGGCAGGTTCGAAAACTACCTCACCACCAATATCAGGTACGCCGAAACAATTCCCATAATCACCCGTGCCTCGAACAACACCGTCAAAAAGATAACGCACACGAGGGATATCTAAAGAACCAAACCTGAGTGAATTAAATGTAGCCTCAGGCCTGGCGCCCATTGTAAATATGTCGCGAAGGATACCCCCTATACCGGTGGCCGCACCCTGGTATGGCTCAACCGCGGATGGATGATTATGCGATTCAATCTTGAAAACAACAGCTAACCCCTCGCCGATGTCAACCGCTCCGGCATTCTCTTCACCGGCCTCAGTTAAAAGCCTTTTGCCTTTTCGAGGAAGAGTCTTAAGCAGGGCAATGGAGTTTTTATATGAACAATGCTCTGACCACATAACCGAGTATATGCCAAGCTCGGTATAGTTGGGTTTTCGTCCAAGGAACTCCTGAATTTTCGAGTATTCTTCTTCAGAAAGACCGTGTTCTTTGACAAGTTGTAGAGTAACCTCAGGTTCTTTCACCACCACTTCCTTTTAGAGAATCAAACTATAAAACCGTCAATCTCTATTGTCAATTACAATTATTGAAAACTAAACAGGAAACATAAAATAATTAAATATATCAAATCAGTAAACTAAGCTATAAAAAAAAGCGGGTTAAACCCGCCTTTATAAATAGATTCCAACTCTCTTATTTTAATAAAACCATTCGCTTACCGATACTTTTATCTCCTGCGACAAGGCGATAGAAATAAACACCACTTGATAACTCGTTGCCATCAAAATCAGTGCCATCCCAAATTGCCTGATGATGACCGGGACCCTGAATATCGTTAACCAACGTGGTGACTTTACGACCATTAAGGTCGTAAACCGATAATTCAACCCGATCCCTATTTTCTATTATATAATCAATAACCGTGCGAGCATTAAACGGGTTGGGATAGTTCTGGGCAAGTTCAAACTTGCTCGGGATACCGGTTACATCATCATCAATAGAAACCGGATCATCGAGATTGTCCAACCATATTTCAGCTGTTTGCAATATCTCCTTACCGTTATCAGACTGAACAAAGACAACCAACTGACAGCTTCTTGGCACCAATGGTGAAGGGCAGGAAAAATCCTGGCTTAGCTCCAATATATCCCCCTGAGATATTTCGATGGGAGTCCCAATAGCTGAAGGAATCATATCCCGCATCGTCTGATGATGCCAATCACCTCCATTAGGCGCATGCCAATATAAATTTGATTCGGTCAGGGCAATTCTTACTTTTAGATTCGACCACTCAATTATATCGATTGCCTCAATTGTTATATCAAGAGTGCCCTCCCTTGAGTCATCATCGAAAACACCATCAAGTGTTATCAATAACGGCGAATCATCTGTATAGCGTCCCTGAATATAGTTCCACCATGAATTATAAGAATAACCACCCCTGATTATACCATCAATCCAAGCATATGGTGTGTAACGATAACCGTCAGGATGAGGAGGATAATAATTTATCCTGGCTGTATTCTCAGGAATGTTGTATTGATAATATGGATCACCTGACGAGGGCCACCAGGCGTGATATCTTATGGCAACAAAATAATCTGGATACTCATGGGTTAACTCATCTAAAAGAAGATCAGCATTGTAACAACCAGGGCACGAGGTATTCGTTTGCATCTCCAATACCACCAGACGCTGGGCGGCCTGTACCGAAATTCCCAGCACCATCGTCAATAAAGCAACTAAAACAACAACTCCTTTTGCTTTTTTCATCTGCAAGCCTCCTATTAATTGTTTCTTTTAGATGAAAATAATATATTTATTCAAAATATCAAGTGTTTTTTTTAAGTCATTATTGTCAATAAATACATATATTATCTTAAAACCTGCTTAAAAGGGTGACCCTGGTCCCCTGAAATGTTGGCCTGTTAAAACATAGTCCCCCTGAACAGACCAACCCACCACGTTGACCGCCGTTAAAAATTATCAGGTCATGATTATGGAATTTTATGTTAAGTTCAATGTAGCCAAGGCGCTTCGGAGCTGGATCACTTACGTTGGACATATCCTGGTCAGACCAGCTTCCGCCAACAGACAGGGCAACAGAATGAATATCATCCAAAGAGTAAGAAATTTCGAATTTGGGGGTTGTTTCGTTTTTTTCACTATGTTCTAACCTATCATAACTTATGGTAAAAAGGTTATCCCTGAAATAATTGCCTCTGATTTCAAAATATTTTTCTATAATAAAATGCCCCAGTGAATCTCGGCTTTCAGCATCAGCATAATCCAACTCGATGCCCCAGTGATAATTAGGTGAAAAAATAAATCCAACATTATAACCACATTCACCAGTGGATCCAAATTGCGATTGTAATGATCTTTGTTGGTGATTTACCGCAGGTGGCATGTTGTAGTTTAAATTCAGGTCGGGATAGGCAAGGAATTTGTAGTTTTTATATTCAAAAAAACCGGTAAAATAAGAATAATATGCTGAAAGATTAGCATAAGTACCATCACCTTTTTGGTTTCTCAACTCATACGGAAAAATATTGATATAATAGCCATCTCTTTGTGCGTATTCCACATAACAGTCGAAGTAATCGTTGGTTATGCGTGCGTTTATTTCGTTCATGTTGGTGCGTGTATCACCTAAACCAAAATCGGGCTCATTCATACGTACATAGGCACCGCCAAAACGAACCATTCTCAACGGCTTAATTTTCAGCCGGATACCTTTAAGCACCGGTTTAGTAATACCCCAAACCCCAGGAGTTGCAGAGAAAACATCAAAATCAATATGATCATACCTACCATTCAATTTTAGGCCCTTGAGTAGCAAATTAAATCTGACATCATCATCCCTGAAGGCATTCAAAATCAAACCCCGGTCGAAAGTTTGATAAAAATTACCGGCATGAATCGTTAGACCATTATCCTCCCAGCCAAAATAAATCTGGCTTATCGAATCACTGGTGACAGCAGAATAATCAGTCACAAAATGAGTTAACTCATACCAGGCACCTATATAAAAATTGCCCATACTTATATCAAATTGAAAACGGGAGGCAACTGAATCTTCCTTTGTCTCCTTATAATGATAATACCGTCCGTAATTTGCTGCTGAAATATACAAATCGTCACCGCGGGCAAATTTATCAGGTATAAAAACCAACAGCGCCAAGCCAAAAACCAGAAGACAGAACCTTGATGTCCTTATCACTGACTACTCGCTGGTTTCCTTTTTATCTTTGTTGTCTGACTCTTTTATAGGGTTTTCACCAGCCTTCTCACCGACAATATCCTTATCTTTAACTGGAGATAAATATTTTTGCATTTCGTCTATAATTTTCTTCTCATCCCCGGGTCTGAAACCATAAGCCGAATGCAACACATTACCCTCATTATCGACAAGGATACCGTAAGGAATGGCAAATCCTTTATATTTTCGATGGAATACTTCCTTATCGGAATCTAACAACACAGGAAATTTCATCTTGTAAGATTCCACGAATGCTCTTACTTTGCCCTCAGAACGGGTGCCATCGGTTGATATAGCCAGTATCTCCAGACCCCTATCATGATACTTCTCATAGAGTTTCACAAGTTCCGGTATCTCCCTTTTACATGGTCCACACCAGGTCGCCCAGAAATTTATATAAACCGGCCCCTCACCTATTACATCTGAAAGCTTGACATTATTACCATTTAAATCTGGCAAAGTAAAATCAGGAGCTTTATTTGATTTAAAACTCTGGCCAAATATTACCACTGTCAGCAGTAAAACACCAAAAACTGTGAAAAATATCCTATTCATTATCTTACTCTCCTATTTTAAAAACCATCTCACTTGATAAAATATCCATTCCTGTTTTCTGCCTGTGAAAATAGAAACTACCAGTCATAATCATAAGTTTCCTGCTATTTCTCAATATTTTCATAAATCAGATAGTTTTTACCAATAAAGACCATTTTCCTTTATGATGAATATTTAACCCTGGATTTCCCTTGCCTCAGCTTTCATAATAAGTTTAATTTAATTAATCATATCAACTTGTCAATTTATTTATATGTCAATTATATCAATACCAGCAATATCACATATTTAAAGCCCGGATTAAAATAGCTTACCGATGATAGAAAAGGATATTATTATTTCTTTGATTTTATTGTTCTTTTTAGAAAATGGTCTAAATTAGAAAAAAACAGAATACAACTAAAGTAATTCAATTAACATCAGTAATTTGCCCCGAAGGAGAAGTAATAATTGGGCTTATGAGCGATTGAATTCAGGTCCGTTTTCCAGGCAACATCAAAACGCAAGACAAATATCCCGAGATTGGTCTGGGTGGAAAAACCAATCCCGCTTTTTGGAGTTCCCAATTTGGGAAAACCATAATCTTCATCAAAAAGCAAGAATTCGTCGACTTTATCAAAAGCAGCCCCGACATCCCAGAATATCGAACCCCGAACACGAGAAAGGGTCAAACCCAGCGGTACCCGCATCTTGAAATAATCAATAAACGGATATCTCAACTCAAGATTTATTAATACATATTTCTTGCCTGAAAACTCAAAATAACTGTAACCCCTCAACGGTACAACAAGTTCATTAACGTAAATATCCTCTTCACTGTATATATCGTTAGTCGATTGTCTTGGCCCGATCCAGTACGATGTTCCCCCAAGATAATATTTTTTTGCATTTTTACCGTAAGACGCACCACCGGTAAACCTGAAGGCAAAATTGTAGGCATCACCAAAATGGAAATACCGGCGGTAATCCATTTTAAAAGAGGTATATGAGTAACCCGAGGAAACCGCTTTAAATGATTTCTCAACCGACAACTTATACCTTTGGCCTGATACCGGTCCGACAATTCCCCAGATTACGCCATCGGAGACATAATCAAGATTGCCCACCAAAAAATTGCTTATTCCATCGGTAAATTCAGGTGGCACAGGTTCATAATAGTTACGATCGATAGTAATCTGCGTAAGGTTAATATCAAGCCTGCTGAATTTCGAAAAAGGATAACTTATCAGGCCAACCGCACCGTACAACCTGTCAGAGAAATAGGTTTTGTTATAATCATCAAAGTACAGATCCTTAAAGTGGAAAATACTGACTGCATAATCAAGCCTGTTGGCAAGGTAACTGTACATAATCTGAATATTCGATTGGTCAATGGAATTAAAAACATCGGTCATAATATAAAAATGATGGTTGCCGAAAATATCCGATATGGCTATAAAGGATTGGCCCTGTAAACCATAGAAACTGTCATAACTGAAGCCTCCCGAAACCAACTCGGGAGAAAATCTCAACTTGTATTTTTTCTTTTTATATGTACCATCGGCCTCCATATATTCAAGTGAATCGACGGGTTCCTTACCGATATCCTCTTTTTCTTTAACCTGATTGCTGTCTGGGCCTTGCATGTCATGTTCTTGGATTTTTCCGCCAGGGCTAAAAATGTAATGCGAATAATCTATTGAATGAGTTTCTTTTTGTTCTTCTTCTTTTTCTTCCTGCATATCTAAGGCAACAGGTGTTGCATGAGTGTATAACCTGCCGATTTTCCTGAATGAGGTCGGTTCCAGCATATCCTTTTCAGTTGCCGGTTTTATATCCCTAATTATAACAATATCATAACCCAAATTGTTAAATGCACTAACAGCGATCTTTGACCCATCCGGCGACCAGGATGGTGAAAAAACACCCGTTAAAACATCAGTTACAGGAAAATCATCACCATCTTCAAAATCGTGTATATAAATATTTGCAATACCGTTTCGATACGAAACATAGGCCAGCATATTGCCGTCAGAGGAGAAATCCGGCTGGATGCACTTGGTATCATCATCAGTCAGCGGCTCGATCTCATTTTTCAAAAGGTCAATTATAAACACATTGTAGTGACCGTAAGTGAACGTTGTATCGTTAACCCCGTTGACAGGCCTGTCCGAGGCAAATGCGATCTTGGTGCCATCAGAAGAGAAATCGGCATCGATATCATCGTAACGGTCGTAGGTCAAACGATTGAAACTCTCGTTTTCAATATCGAAAATATATAGGTCAGAAAAACCGTTTTTTATGCCGGTGAGGACAACCTTATCTCCTGCCGGAGACCAATCAGGAGATTTTATTCCATCAAGCCTGGGTCTAAATCTTTTATAAATTTTTTTACTTTCAGCATCGATAAAAAACAGAGCATCCTGGCCATGAGATTTAGATACAAACACAAGCTTAAGACCATCAGGAGACCACGATGCCCCGGATACATAAGAATGTAACGACTCAAGATCACCAGATCTCTCAGCTTTTACCAACCTTTCAATAACCTTACCATCGACAGATGAAACGATATAAATCTCATTAAAGCGTTCAGAAAAACCATCCTGAGGGCTGGCTCTATCAGAGGTTATGGCCAGGCGGTCACCTTTGGGCGACCAGGCAGGATTCTGATTATAAATTGAACCATCTTCATCGTGGTTGGTTATAAGTTTGCCTGTCTCGTCTACCGTTTTTCTCTTGGATATCTCCGGCCAGTATATCCTTCGCAACTCCCTGTGCCAATCTTTAGAAAGCTTTTCTTGACTCATGCCCAGAGCCTCTTTAACCGCCTTCTCCATGGTCAAACGGACCTTACCCTTGTTGTAGATTTCATAAATCTTCTGATAACCAAATGTCTCGGCAATATAGAGTACAGCCGCCTGGCCCCCTTTATAATTAAGAAAACCATACATCTCCGTTAACGGAGGAAGGTAACCTCCGGTTATGGCATCGCGAAGGAACATATCAGCTTCATAATCCCAACCTTTACGCGACGAATATTCTGCATATCCTTCATTGAACCACAACGGTGGCTGGAAAAGCGCCTGACGGGATATTAGTGAACTGATGGCATTTTCATAAAGAAGGTTAAAGACCACGGCATGGGTTAACTCATGGTGCAAAACATGCCGAAAATCCTCGTATGAACCGTTGAACGGAACTACAATTCTATTTTTAAAAACCTCGGTAAAGCCACCTACACCCTCTGGAAGAATATCGGGGATAACATTCGTCTGTTGGAAATCGTTTGGTGATGAATAAATAATAATGGGCACCCTTGCTGTCAATGAATGATTCAGTTCCTTCGACACCTGCTTGTAGGCATCGTCTAAAACCTCGGCAGCAAAATATGCAATCGTATCCTGTTTTTCATTAAAATAAATATCAAAATTACGTGTTTGGATGTAATACCATTCAAAGCTTTTATATTGAACCTTGTTCTGACCGAAATATTCTACCTGCCCAAAAACAGTTGTCGTTAGAAATAAAAGAAATATCGTGATTTTTTTCATTATCTTACCTTCTTATGAATTATCCTATATTAAATAACGCAATAATCCAATCAGATGTTTCAAAACCATACTATACTTCTTCGCGTTTTATATCAGCACCTAATCTTCGCAACTTTTCATCTATGTGTTCATATCCCCTATCGATATGATAAACTCTTAAAATCTCAGATCTTCCCGAAGCTGCCAGTGCCGCCACAACCAGGCCTGCTCCAGCTCTAATATCAGAGGCCATAACCGATGTGCCTTTTAACCGCTTTACACCTCTGACAACAGCCTCTTGACCTGCTACCCTGATATCGGCTCCCAAACGGGTAAGTTCCATGACATGACTAAACCTTTCAGTAAAAACCGTTTCCTTGATACGAGAAAGACCTTTATTGGTGCAACACATAGCCATAAATGATGCTTGAAGATCGGTAGGGAAACCGGGATAAGGGAAAGTCGTGATATCAACGGGATTTAAATTATTTTCGCAAGAGACAAAAAGAGCATCCTTTTGTGACTTTATCTTAATGCCCGTTTGGCGAAGTTTATCTATCACGATACCAAGATAATCCTCGCAGGCTGGTTTAATCAAAACCTTACCACCGGTGGCACCCACAGCAATCATAAACGTGCCCGCTTCAAGGCGGTCAGCCATAACACTGTATTCCACCGAGTGGAGCCTTTTCACACCTTCAATCGTAACGACATTCGTACCAGCTCCATTTATTTTTGCTCCAGCACGATTTAAAAATCTCGCAACGTCGATAACCTCAGGATCACATGCAGCGTTTATTATAGTGGTTTTTCCTTTAGCCAGGCATGCAGCCATCAGAAGGTTTTCAGTGCCTGTATGCGAGGGCTGGTCAAAATGAATCACCGTCCCCTGGAGTCCCCTGCTGGTCGCCTTGATATAACCTTTATACTCGTTAATCTTGGCACCCATCTTGATAAAGGCTTTAATATGATAATCCACCGGCCGAGGGCCTAAAACACAACCACCGGGAAGAGATACGCGGGCTTCGTTAAATCTTGCCAGAAGCGGTCCCATCACTAAAAAAGACGCCCGCATTTTACGAACAAGATCGTAGGGCGCCTCATAACTTTTTATATCCGTCGCATCAATGGTGACCGTACCCTCTTTCTTATTGCGAATAGTTTTCACTCCAAGATTGTTTAAAACCTTTAAAATCGTATCTATATCAGCCAGGTCGGGAACATTTTTTATAACCGTTTGTCCTTTTTCAATTAAAAGCCCGGCAACCAGAATTGGCAATGCCGCATTTTTAGAGCCCGATATTCTGACAGTACCATTTAGCTTTTTCCCGCCTTTAATAATAAACTTATCCATATTCAACCTGCTCCCGAACCAATATTGTACTTCCCGAAAACCTCATATGATTCAAAAAAAATTGCCTATTCCGGGATAATCAATTATACTATCATATCTTGCATATGTCAAATAAACAGAAAAATAAAAAGCCGATAAATCCTCCCAATAACGAAAAAGAACATCAAAAACTCCACCATAAAAATCTCTGGCAACCGGTTTATTTCATGTCCGATGCCCACCTGTCGTTTGACAATCCCAGCACTGAGAAACTTATTGTCAGATTTTTCGATGAAATAAAACATAAGGCCAGCCATCTGTATATATTGGGAGACCTCTTCGATTTCTGGTTCGAATATAAATATGCCATACCAGCCTCATATCTAAAGACACTTTCCGGCCTTTTAGGTTTAACCGAAAAAGGCGTTCAGGTAATATATCTTCCAGGTAATCACGATTTCTGGCTTGGCAAATATCTCGAAAGCCAAGTAGGAATCAAGATCGTAGATGAACATCTCGATGTCGTCCATCATGGTAAAAAAATTCATTTGATTCATGGTGATGGCTTAGCCTACGAGGATTATGGTTACCGCCTGTTAAAAAAAATATTTCGTTTCAAACCAAATATCTGGCTATATAAGCTTTTACCCGTAAATATAGCTTATAAGCTGGCTTTAAGTACATCAGGAGCTTCACGACGATACACCTCTGGTAAGAGAAATGACTTACTCGGGTATTACGATTATGCTACCACCAAGATAAAATCCGGTTTCGATGTAGTAATTATGGGACACACACATATCCCGGAAATTAAAAAAATCGATTCAGGTTTATATATCAACAGCGGTGACTGGATCAAACATTACAGCTATGTGGTGTTGAAAGAAGGGAATTTCGAACTGCGGTATTTTAAATAAAATGCCCGGGAAGTTTTTAATCTAAGTATGTAAGAAATGGCAAAAATAGTAAAAAAAGTTACTGGATATTCTGGAGGTATAGAAGGCAGGTTAAACAGTTTTGGAATTTTCTTTCTCATTGTAGAAATTATCTGTTTTATTTTGTGTTTTATAAAATCTGGTGATGTAACAAAAACAACATTGAGCGATAGTTGGGGAGAAAGAGGACTTTCATCAACCTGGATTGCCATAGGAATCGTAAACTTAATTTAGGGAATTATGCTTTTACCATCTTCAGAGCAGGTTCTGAAATAATTAGGCTATTAAAAAAATTAAATGGTTTAAAACACGGAGGTAATATTTCCGAGGCAGAAAAGATAATTAAACTTAGATGTTCTGAATGCGGAGCTAAGGCACATCCATTTGATACTGAATGTGATAATTGCGGTAAAGAATTTGAAACTCATAAGGAAGAATAAGCGTTACCTTATACAATATATTACTTCTTCAAGAATCACAGTTCCCGAAACACAAGATCAGTAGCTCGGTCATCCTTCCCAAGGATCGTCTCTTTGATGTATTTACCGTGGTGTTGTCATTAAACTACAATTTACTCATAAAATCCATTAAATCAAATCATACAATTCCTCTAAAGGCATGATAGGCCAAGTTTCACATTCAAAGGACCCCATTGCCCCAATCATTGCTGAAAGCTCAAAAGCGGTTTCAAGGTTAGATGCCTCTGTAATAAACAGGTAATCGTAATAACCCATAACCGCATAAGCATTGATCACTCTGGCTTCTTTAGCCTTAAATAAGTTGCTGAGGTCAATAAACTTCTGCTTCAGTTCCTTAATGTTCTTTTTGATCTCCATGGTGCCTTTTGCCATAACCACAAATTTAGGCATAATTCCTCTCCCTTTCTATGATATCCTGAAGTTTTTAACAGCCAGAAGTTACCTCCGAGGATTTTAAAAAATGAAAAAACTTGGAAAATCACCAAAGGCAACTTCCGGCATAATTCAATCACCCAAAATATAATACTTTTTTCGACAATTCCAAATATTACATCATTACTTCTTTGCTACTCTTAAATTTCTTTCAATACCAGCCTTCAAAGCGGCATCTATGCGTGCCTTCGATTCCTCAAGATGAGCTCTCGTGTAAATATCAAGATTAGGATTGGCCAGAGCCTTGGGAATCGCTCCTTGCAATACTTTCAGGTCATTTCTTGCTAATGTCTTGGCATCCTCGGGAATACCCGACTTCTCCTCCAACGTCAGGCTGATAATCTTATTAAGGTGATAACGTTGTAACGGTCTCCTGAAACTATTTATGTTTTTCTTTGTAACTATCTCATGCCATACTGCTCGCCTGAGATCAGTAAACATATCAGCCATTGTGTATTTTGCCTCTTTCGGTCCATAATGAAGTTCAATATCCTGGAGGCGAGACAACGTTATCGGGTCAAACAACCTGTCAATTGGCTCTTTTTGCAATGAAATTACTCTATCATGAATCGGATAATCAACTCGCTTTACTTTACCGGCAGACCAGCCAAAATCCTCCAACCTTTCGGGTTGAAGTTTGTTTAACAACGAAGCGGGAAAATTGAATGCATCAGGAGCAAAGATATACTCCCTCAAAAACTGCATTGCTTCTTTCTGTTTTTCTGCAGCCACAGGTTTAAAAGGTATCCTGCCATTTGGGTCGCCAACATGGTCATTATAACGATAAATACCGCCAATGAATTTAGGAACAATCCTTGAGGCATAATAATACGATCTCCAGCCCCGGTTAAACGCTGCCAGCAGTTTCTGATAGCGATTCCCCGGCTTTTCAAATTTCTCCTCAATCTTGCTCCATAACTCCTTGGTTAAAGCAATCTCGTCTTTGAGAAAAGCAATGGGGTCGGAACTCATATCAAACATATTGCAAAGAGGGTCTATTCCTATCATAGAATTACCAAACACATCTTCATCGGTGCCGTAGATTAAAAGCGGGTCAGCACATCGCGAGGCTATTTTTTCAAGCTCGGGTAATTCCTCCTCTGGAGTGTCGGCTTTTATTGGTTTATAACCATATTCGATAGCCCAGTAATCATAAGGCCCGGGAGTGGAATGAAAAAATTCACCTTGTTCAACTCCTTTGGGTGCTATATTAGCCGGGTTGTAATCCATAACAGAGCCGGTAACACCCATCTTCTCCGTTATGCTTTTATTATTGCGGTCAATATTACTGTGAATCGTAGAAGCTTTGAAATTATGCCTTAGACCAAGTGTATGCCCTACTTCATGCGCCACCAAATCAATAATATAAGCTTTCACAAACTCCTTGGTTATTTCATTCTCATCATCGAAATCGTTTCGGGCTAAAAGAAGGCTCATTTCAAAAGCGGCATTCTTTGCGGATTCCTCAGCGTAATTACAAAAACGGGGATTATCAAATGCGTTTCCGTACTGGTTAAATGATTCGTTTGATTTACCTGTAACAGGGTCCACATAATACTCGGAATAATAATACATCCAGCGGATGAAATCGACACACACCCGAACATCGGCATCGTAAATTTGACCCGTAAACGGATTTGTACGTGAGGGACCAACCGCATAAGCCATACCTGGAAAAACAACCCAGCGAATAGTGTTGTATCGAACATCAGCTGGGTCCCAGCTGGCTGTATCCGGCATCTGTTTGACAACAATAGCATCTTTAAAACCGATTTTCTCAAATGCTTTGTTCCACATCAATACACCTTGCTCTACGTATGGACGATATTCCTCAGGAATCGTGTTCTCAAGCCAGAACACAATCGGTTCTTTTGGTAAAGAAATCTCGGCCTCAGGGTCGGCTTTTTGCAGGTTCCAGCGGTTTATATATCGGACGTATGGCGTTTCCCGGTCAAGGTTGGTGTAATCCTGGTAAAGCGTCTGGAAATAACCAATCCGGTCGTCTGCCAGACGAGGCATATAATCGGTTTCGGGAAGCGTAGAAATAGAGAAATGGTAGGTATGAAACATACTGTATGGGCTTGGAAAGGTCACAGCATCATTGGGCTTTTTAGTTTTAAAATGATATATAACGTCGATCTCGCTGTTAAATGGAAAAGATTTGATTACACCAAAATAGCTATTTTCTTTATCAAAAGAATATTCAAGCTTCCTTTTTTTGCCGAGAAAATAACCGATATTGGGAAGATCTCGAATGAAAAATTCAGATGGATCAACCAAGAGTGCTTTGGTCTCTTTTTCAGGTAATGACTCAATCTTAGCCACACCGAACAAAGAGTTACACACTCCCCGCTGGATTGCCCGGGATAAAGTTGAAGATGTATCCGCCCTGAAAAGAATATTTTTCTCCACCATTTGAATCTTCTCTCCAACCCTTTTTAACTCAAATAGAAACTCACCATAATCAGCACCGTTATCATAGAATGTTCCATCACCAGCTGACCTGGTCATATTGCACATGAATAATTCGTTCAACTGCTCAGGCTTTATCTCCATGTAAACCTTGCCCTCATCAGTTTTAACATAGAAAGTAAACAGTCCCTCGATCTTTTGGAAATCCTTGATAACCTCCTCAAAAGGCTTACCTTTCTTTTCACCCTCATCCTTTGATTTCTTCTTCTTGGCTTGCAAATCCTGCATCGGGATAATGATGAACAGAACAATTAACAGCGCCAATGGAGTTTTTAAGATTCTTAACATCGTTCCTCCATGCTTGATATTAAATATTATATGAAAAACCTGAAAATAAAAAAGCCAACATCATAATGTTATAAAAAGTAATATTTGAACTTATATAACGCAAATAAAATATTAAAAAATGACTTTGATTATTAACCGAATTATTAAAAATCTAGGAAACAACCATTGACATATCGAGATTAATATATATACTCAATATGTTTATATTGCTTTTTGAATGTGAAATGGATAA
This sequence comes from candidate division Zixibacteria bacterium 4484_95, assembly GCA_002085375.1. GTDB lineage: Bacteria > Zixibacteria > MSB-5A5 > UBA10806 > 4484-95 > 4484-95. The sequence goes on from NATP01000053.1 coordinate 14,158, forward strand.
TGGAAAG
>NATP01000054.1 GCA_002085375.1 candidate division Zixibacteria bacterium 4484_95
CGAGCATCAAACCCTGGTTGATAGGATGGAAACCATCAACATCCTTCCTCGGATCAACCCGTAATATAGCTTTACCCTCATCGATATGTTCTGGTAATGGGGATTGGATAAGGATACCATGGATATCATCACGCTTGTTTAGTGAATCTATCAGGTTTAAAAGTTCTGCTTCGGGGTAATCATCTGGTTTGGTTATTTTCTCTGAGTAAATTCCCAGTTTATTACAGGCTTTTTGTTTCATGTTAACGTATAACGCAGAAGCCGGGTTATTCCCTACCAATACAGCTGCCAAACCGGGCACAATGCCAGCCTCTTTAAGCTTCAATATCTCCTCTTTTAGTTCAGTTTTGATCTGTTGTGCAATCCTCTTACCGTCGATAATAACCGCCATTAAAACCTCTGCACCTGTTTACGTTCATCTTGCTTAACATCCAGTAATATTCGTTCAATGGACAAGCATTTGCCTTTCAATTCATCGATTTCAAGCACCGCACCAGCAAATTTAATATTACGGTCAGCAACATGCAACCTGTTTGGCCTGCCCTTTAACATGCGAAACAATGAATCCTCAACCTTCATCCCAATAACGGAGTCATACGAACCGCACATACCAACATCAGTGATAAAACCGGTTCCACCCGGAAGAATTCTTGCCTCGGCAGATTGCACATGCGTATGTGTACCTATCACCGCCGAAACACGACCATCAAGATACCAACCCATCGCCTGCTTTTCGCTTGTAGCCTCAGCATGGAAATCGACTATTACTATATCAAGCTCGTTGTTTAACTCATCTAATATCTTGTTAACTATTTGAAAAGGGCAATCGATATCATTCATAAATATTCGCCCCTGAAGGTTTATCACCACCAATTGGTCATCAGTTCTGGCTTTAAAGACACGCCAGCCAAAACCAGGACTTCCAGGAGGATAATTAGCCGGACGAATAAGATTGCGTTCATCATTTAATATCTTGTAAATTTCAGGGCGATCCCAAATATGATTTCCTGAGGTCATGCAATCAAAATTCAGTCCCGATAGTTTCTTCATGGTTTCTTTATTGACACCAAAACCTCCAGCTGCATTTTCAACATTAGCAACAACAAAATCAAATTCCTGCCCGCCATTTCTAAATCCTGAAAGAGTCTCTCTAACAGCCCTTATACCGGGGTCCCCCACCAAGTCACCAATGAAAAGAACTCTCATTTTTACCTTTCTGTCAGGTTATTGATAAATCTGTAAAGCATGTGTATAAATCCTGTCCCTAGCATATACATAAAAATACAACTGGTATAAATATAATACCAGCACTTTGACAACGACTAACAACCTTATCTGTTTTAAATTGAACGGAAGCGAATTTAAGTTACCGAAAAAACCGTTATTAGCTTTTGTGTTTACTGCATTATCCTCGCAGCCGGATTTTTCAAGGTTTCTTTTTACATAAGCAGCAAACGTATTTCGTCGTGGAGATATTCCAAAAATCACAAATTCACCTGATGGAAAAAATCATCCTTATTTGGCGTACTCAATACTCCTGGTTTCTCTTATTACGGTGACTTTAATCTGGCCCGGGTATTCAAGTTCCGATTCTATCTTTCGGGCAATTTCACTTGCCAGCTGTGAACAACCAACATCGTCAATTTTATCAGATTCAACTATTACTCTTATCTCGCGACCGGCTTGAATTGCATAAGCTTTGCCCACCCCGCTAAATGAATCTGCCATTTCTTCAAGTTTCTCAAGGCGTTTGATATAACCTTCAAGTGTTTCTCGACGGGCTCCAGGACGAGCACCAGAAATGGCATCAGCTGCCTGCACCAACACCGCATATGGTGTTTCCATCGGCACGTCTTCATGATGGCTGGCTATTGCATTTAATACGGCTGGATTCTCATTAAATTTCGATATAAAATCAACGCCTAACTGTGTATGCGTGCCTTCAGTCTCACGGTCGATCGCTTTACCTATATCGTGCAATAATCCGGCCCGCTTGGCAATGTTACTATCAAGGCCAAGTTCAGCTGCCATTATCCCACATAAAAAAGCAACCTCCTTGGAATGTTGTAAGACATTTTGCCCGTAGCTGGTGCGGAAATTTAGCTTACCCAGTAGATTGACAATCTCAGGATTAAGACCGTGAACACCAACATCGAAACAAGCCTGCTCACCCGTTTCCCTGATGATTACTTCCATCTCCTTTTCAGCTTTGGCTACAACTTCCTCAATACGCGCCGGATGAATACGGCCATCCATTATAAGTTTCTCCAGCGTAATCCGGGCAACCTCACGTCGGATTGGGTCATATCCCGAAAGGATAACCGCCTCCGGTGTATCATCAACGATGACATCAATACCGGTAGCGGTTTCAATCGAACGGATATTCCTTCCCTCCCGGCCAATTATCCTGCCCTTCATCTCATCCGTAGGAAGATTTACCACTGAGACACACGATTCCATAGTGTAGTCTGCAGCACATCTCTGGATAGCCTGGATGATGATATTCTTGGCTTCTTTTTCGGCTTCGCGCTCAGCCTGGTCTTTTATCTCCTTTATAAACTGCGCAGCATCCCGCCGAGCCTCAGCCTCAAGGTTTTGCAAAAGCAGTTTCTTAGCCTCTTCAGCAGTCATTCCAGCGATTTTCTCAAGCTGTATATTTTGCTCGGCAATCAAGGTTTCGAGCTGTTTTTCCTTATGTAAATTTGCTCTCTCTTTGGCAATTAAGGCTGTTTCCCGCGAGGAGATATCCCTTTCCTTGATATTTAAAATATCAACCTTACGATTAAGAGACTGCTCTTTATCCTTAAGACGAGATTCCAAGCGGTGTATTTCGTTACGCTTGTCACTGGTCTCTTTGTCAAACTTTGCCTTTTCCTTAAGCCAGTGGTCTTTGGCCTCCAACATAGCCTCTTTTTTCTTGACCCTGGCTTCCTTCTCCGCTTCGGATACAATCCGAGAAGCCATTTCCTCGGCTCTGGCAATTTTTTTCTCACCACTACGCCGGGCAATAACAAGGCCAATAATAAAAGCCACAATGACAAGTATAGCGGCAACTACTATGATAATGATATTAACAGATTCCATTGCGCCTCCTTTAGGCGTATGGAGAGAGGCTAATCCTCAAGAGCAGCGTAAAGGATATCGGCAAGCCTATTTGTCTTCGCTATAAGTTCTGAGGGTATCTGCCGACGAGTTTGAAGTAATTCGTCGGCAATGTTAAGAGCGGTCAAAACTGCCACACGCATATCAGATTGTTCAACCATCTTTGACGAAATTTCTTGCATCTTCTTATCAACATAAACAGCAGCATTCTTTATATCTTCATGACCGGTATCGGCCTTAAGTGCATATTCAGTGCCAAATATCTTTACCTTAATTTTACTTTTCTCCATCAGATTAATAAACCTCTACCCAAATCTATAATCAAGGTTAACTCTCCAAAATGTAACTTTGCTCAAAAGCAGATAATTTTGTTGCTAAACGTTTTAATCTTTGCTTTATAGTCCTTTCTCTTACTTGCCATGATTTTTCATCAGCTGATGTCATTTTCTGAAGCTCATCTTTTAACCTCTGAGTCTTCTTCTCATTTATCGCCAGCAAGCGTCTTAACTCGCTCACTTCATCTTTTAAACCTTTATTTTCAGCCTTCAGCTTCGCCAACTTGTTTACCGAAGCTTTAACAGCCCCATCTAATCTTTTAAGTCCATCGTTAACATCATCTTCATTGTTTCCCATAAAACTCCCCTATCTATGTGAAAATTATTACTTCGATCTTAACTGAGCTCCAAGTTCCTTGTTTAACCTTTGACTAATCCGGCCATGAACTTCCTCAACCTCATCATCGGTCAAGGTATGGTCTTTCGACCGATAAATTATCCTGAAAGCGATACCTTTCATACCTTCGGAAACGTTTTTTCCCTTGTACAAATCGAATGGGAATACATCCTCCACGATATCACCGGCAACTTTTTTAATTAAAGAGATAATCTCCTTAGCAGGTATACTCTGGTCAACAATTATAGCTATATCCCTATTTGAGGCTGGAAATCTCGGCAAAGGTTTAAAATAACTCTGTCTTAAGGCATACTCACAAAAGATATCAAATTCCAGTTCAGCTAAAAAGGATTCCTGTTTAATTCCAACAATTTTAGCTACATCAGAAGAAATTCTGCCAAGCCGACCCCATATCTTATCATTATCTTTTATCATATAAGAACAATCATCCGCAAAATGAGAACTATTACAGGGCTCAATTTCAAAATCGGATATTTTAAAATATTCAAAAATAGCCTCAATCTCGGCTTTAATTGAATAAAAATCGGAGAAAACCTCTTTATGCCTCCAGCTCACAGGTTCTTCCCGACCGCTTATGGCCAAACAAATTAATTCTTTTTCCAAAGCAAGCCCATTTTTCACTGGTTTATAATATGTACCCACTTCAAACAGCTTAATGTCTTTATTCCCATGATTGATATTATGCCTTAGAACTTTTAACATTGTCGTAGCTAAGTCGGGTCTCAAAGCAGACATCTCCTCCGAGATGGGATTCTGAAGCTTTACGAAATCGATTTCGTTATCAATTTTGATCAATTGACGACCGTCAACAAGAGTCAATGGAAATATCTCTACAAACCCGCGCCCCACCAAGAAATTCCTGAGACGGTCTATAACTTTCGCCTTTGGGGTGATCTCAGCTCCAAGTGTACCTCCTGCCCGGTAAACCTCCGGGATTTTGTCAAGACCATAGATACGGGCAATCTCTTCTACTAAATCTATCTCGCGAGTCAAGTCGGGCCTAAACGACGGCTGTGTAACATCCATCAGTGAACCATCACCCTCAAACTCGATATCAAGACCTTTAAAGATTTTATTGATTTCATTACTGTTTATATCAATCCCTAAAACAGTCCGGGCAATCTGGGGACGAAAACTAATCTTAACCGGCGAGATATTTTTTGGATAAGCATCAACAATTCCCTTAAAAACTTTGCCATTGGCAAGTTCCGCAATAAGCTTACAGGCCCGGTTATTTGCTTTTGGTGCCATATCAGGATCCGCACCTCGCTCAAACCTCTGTGATGATTCTGTTGACAATCCTACTGTTTTAGCCCCGTAACGGATCGTAACCGGGTCAAAATACGCTGATTCTAAAAGAACCCTGGTAGTGCTTTCCGTAACTTCGGAATGTAATCCACCCATAATTCCCGCCAGCGCTACAGGTTCTTCGGCATTGGTAATCAATAAATGTTTACTATTAAGTATCCTTTCGACCTCATCAAGAGTGACAAACTTTTCACCTTCATATGCCCGCCTTACTTGAACTTTTGCGGTCTTGAAATAATCATAGTCGAAAGCATGCAAGGGGTGGCCGGTCTCCAGAAGAACATAATTAGTTATATCAACAATATTATTTATAGGGCGAAGACCAAGATAATAAAGCCTTAATTTTAACCATAAAGGTGACGGCCTGACCTTAACATCAGAAATCAACCTGCCTGTATAACGCGGACAGCCATCAGGATCATCTATTTCAATTGTCAAATTGGATGAAACCTCCGGGCCTGTTTCATCAATAGATGTTTCCGGGAATTTTAATTTTCCACCCAGAAGCGCTTTTAATTCACGAGCAATACCGATGTGAGAAAGACAATCAGGTCGATTGGGGGTTATCTCCAGCTCGAAAATGTAATCGTTGAGAGCGAGGATATCCTCTATCGGCCTACCAGGTTTATACCCATCCGCAAGTTCGATAACGATAGTATGGTCATCTGAAATACCAAGCTCATCCTCGGCAAGTATCATGCCCGAGGACTCTACTCCACGTATTGTGGCTTTTTTAAGCTTGTTATTTCCAGCAAGCACAGCACCTTCTCCAGCGAAAAATACCTTCATACCGATTTTTAAGTTCGGCGCTCCACATACAACTGATACTTTACCTTCACCAGTATCAACATCACAAATAGTTAATTTATTAGCATTAGGATGAGGCTTAATATCGGTAATCGTTGCCGTGACAACTCCCTTAATCTCAAAACCTTTATTCTCTATTGTCTCAACCTCCGAGCCGGACATCGTTAAAAGATAGGCTACCTCTTCAGGGGAGGCGTCAAAATCAAGCAGTTCCTTTAACCAGTTGTAACTAATCTTCATCAGAATTGCCTTATAAACCTAACATCGTTTTCATACAAAAGGCGAATATCATCAATCTGATAACGCAACATTGTAATGCGGTCAACACCCATACCAAAAGCAAACCCCGTGTATTTTTCGCTATCGTATCCAACTGTCTTAAACACCTCCGGGTCAACCATACCGGCACCGGATATCTCCAGCCATCCATTATACTTACATACTCGGCACCCTTTCCCTCCGCAGATTATACAGGAAAAATCATATTCAACCGACGGTTCGGTAAAAGGGAAAAAGTGTGGTCTGAACCGAACCTTGACATTTTTACCGAACATAGTCCTGGCAAAAGCTGTGATTGTTCCCTTTAAATCACCAAAGGATACTCCCTCATCAACATACAAACCTTCACATTGATAAAATACAGGCGAATGTGAAGCATCAGGCGTATCCGAACGATAACACCTCCCCGGTGCAATAATTTTGACAGGTGGTTTTTTCTTCTCCATGGTTCGAATCTGCACAGGTGATGTATGAGTTCTGAGTAATATTCCCTTTTTAATATAGAAAGTGTCCGACAGGTCACGCGAGGGATGATCCTCAGGCGTATTTAAAGCATCGAAATTATAGTAATCGGTTTCTACATCAGGACCATGGGCGACCTCGAAACCCATGCCATGAAAGATAGTTATGATATCATCAACCGTCTGCAGAAGAGGGTGTTTATGGCCTATGAAACTTGCTCTTACAGGAAGAGTATAATCGAAAAACTCCTTTTTAAATACTTCTCTGAAAGCTTTATCTGTTAGTTCAATTTTATCTTGAATAACTTTTTTAATACGGTTAAGTTCGGCACCCAATTTAGGGCGCATTTCGGTCGGAACTTTACTTACCATCCCGTAAAACTCAGATAATCTCCCTTTACGGCTGAGAAGCTCAATTTTTATAGCGTCGAGAGCTTTTTTATCGTTTACCGATTCCAGTTTTGACAGAGCAAAGCTCTCAAATTCTTTTATTTTATTTAAAATATCGTCCATTTATCAAAAGGGCTTCCACAGAAAGCCCGTTCGTATTAGGGCGTTAATGAGAAAGATTGATCGCAACTAACTGGCTTTTATAGCCTCGACGATTTGCCTGAAAGCTTCACTATCTCTTACAGCTATATCAGCAAGGATCTTGCGGTCCAATTTAATATCAGCTTTTTTTAGACCATCAAAAAATTGCGAATATGAAAGACCATAAAGGCGAGCAGCCGCGTTAATCCTTATAATCCATAACCTACGGAACTCTCTTTTCCTATTACGACGGTCACGATAGGCGTAAGCCAACCCCTTTTGAACCGTTTCACGAGCAGTACGATATAATCTACTCCGAGCACCATAATTACCCTTTGCCGCCCTTAAATATTTTTTATGCCGGTATCTGGTCGATTTACTATTAGTTGATCGAGGCATACTTTTCTCTCCTAAAAAGTCCCCTCTTTAGTAAGGAACCATTCTTTTTACACGTTTAGTATCAGTCGAATGAACTAAAGCTGATTTTCTCAACTGCCTTTTACGTTTGCTTGTTTTTTTTGTTAATATATGCCCCTTAAAAGGTCGATTCCTTTTTATCTTTCCCGTTTTTGTTTTTCTAAACCTCTTTGCCGCAGATCTGTTAGTCTTTATCTTAGGCATCTCATTCTCCCATTCTGGGCTAAATATATGTTAAAACAATTATATACGCAACAAAAACTAAACAGCGTTAGCTAAACTACTTTATTAAGTCCAAGCCCGGCCTAAAACCGACTCCGGTTTTATTTTTTCAAGCTGAAAATCAACGACATGCGCCGGCCTTCCATAACAATGGAACCCTCCGGCTCAGCAATATCTGCAATATCAACCTTCACTCTATCCAATATCCTTACACCAAGTTCCCGATGAACCATTTCTCGACCCCTGAATTCAACATACACTTTAACCTTATTCCCATGCTTTAAAAAGTTAATTATATGCTTTAACTTAAACCGATAATCATGCTCCTCCGTTTTAGGACGAAATCTCATCTCCTTAAGTTGAATTACATGCTGTTTCTTCTTAGCAATCTTAGCTTTTTTAGACTGTTCATATTGATACTTACCAAAATCCATTATCTTACAAACCGGAGGTTTTCCCTTGGGCGCTACTTCCACAAGGTCTAACCCCTTATCTCTTGCTATTTCAAGCGCTTTAGCGGTATCCACTATTCCGACTTGCTCTCCATCAACACCTATCAACCTAACCTCGGGAACTCTGATGTCCTTATTAACTCGAACTCCACTCTCTTTTGCTATTAAAACACCTCCTAATCTATAGACCTAGTCTTTATTTTTTGTAACAACTCAGCCAAAATACTTCTCGGATCGGTCAACCCGATATCTCCTATCCTATGTTTTCGGACAGAAACTTTACCCTCTGAAGCTTCCTTTTTACCAACAATCAGCATATAGGGTATCTTTAATGTTTCAGCCTCACGTATCTTATAACCGATCTTCTGGTTTCTCTTATCAACCTCAACCCGTACCCCTGACGATACAAACATATCAGCGATTCTATCAGCATAATCGTTTACCTCATCAACAACTAGCAATATCTTAACCTGTACAGGAGCCAACCATACCGGAAAATTCCCAGCATAATGTTCAACCAACACACCAAAAAATCTCTCTATTGAACCCAGTAATGCCCTGTGGACCATCACAGTCTGATGTTCAGAACCATCTTCACCTGTATAAGTGATACCAAATTTTTCTGGAAGGTTGAAATCCACCTGGATCGTGGTGCATTGCCAGGCTCTACCAAATGCATCTTTTATATGAACATCAATCTTAGGCCCGTAAAATACTCCCGCTCCTGGATCCATCTTGTATTCCAATTCTTTTTTCCTGAGAGCCATCTTTAAAGCTTCAGTAGCCTTATCCCAGATTTCCTGAGAACCAACATATTTCTCCGGTTGGGTCGAAAGATGTGTCTCATATTCGTTAAACCCAAATGCCTTCAAAAAGAACAGATTAAAATCTAAAAGCTTTAATAACTCATCCTCAAGTTGATCTGGACGGCAGAACACATGGGCATCATCCTGTGTAAATCCCCGTACTCGAGATAACCCATGAAGCACACCCGACCGCTCGAAACGATAAACGGTACCAAGTTCAGCCCATCTAAACGGAAGATCTCTATATGACCGTTTCTTATTTTTATATATATAAATGTGAAACGGACAATTCATCGGCTTTAACTGGTACTGTTGACCTTCTACAGGCATCGGATCAAACATGCTATCACGGTAAAAATCAAGATGACCAGATTTATGCCAGAGGTTTATTTTGGCTATATGCGGTGAGTAAACAAGCTCGTAACCGTTTTTAAGATGTTCCTCCCGCCAGAAATTTTCAATTATATTCCTTACTATCGCACCCTTGGGATGCCATAATACTAACCCCGGACCAATATCATCATTTATAGAGAATAAATCCAGGGCCTTACCAAGAATGCGATGGTCACAGAGCTTGGCCTGTTCAAGCTTCTCAAGATGTTCTTTCAGCATTTTCTTTTCCGGGAAAGAGACACCGTAAATACGCCAAAGCATTTTTTTGTTTTCATCACCTCGCCAGTAAGAACCAGCAACACTTAGCAATTTAAAAGCTTTTACTTTGCCGGTCGAGGGAATATGAGGCCCGCGGCACATATCAATAAAATCACCATGAGTATAAAGACTAACGGTTTCACTTTCAAATTCAGAGACCATCTCTGCCTTGTAAATATCGCCCTCATCATTAAATTTTTTAATCGCCTTCTCTATAGGTATTTCCAACCTTTTAAAGGGTAAATCCTTGGCAATTATTTTAGACATCTCAGCCTCTATAGCTCCCAAATCATCCTCTGTAAGTGGTTGTGGCAAATCGATATCATAATAAAATCGAGCTGAGAAATCATTAGGGATAGCCGGACCAATTGCCAGTTTTGCCTTTGGATATAGATGCAATATAGCAGAGGCCATAATGTGAGCTGTCGAATGCCAGAATATCTCCTTACCCTCATCATCCTCATATGTGATAATCTTTATATCAGCATCCGACTGGATTGGGGTATCAAGGTCTACTAATCGACCATTGACCTTGGCTGCTAAAGCCACTTTTTTAAGACCCTGACCGATTATGGCCGCCACCTCTGCGGGTGTAACCCCCGAAGGAAACTCCCTTTTAGTTTTATCTGGAAATGTAAGTATCATACTACATATTAAAACAGACCACTCCTATTACAGGGTGGTCATCAATTTCAATTTCTCAATCTATCAGGACATCCTTAAAATTTTCAATTCTAATGGTGGGCGATACTGGAATTGAACCAGTGACCTCTTGCATGTCAAGCAAGCACTCTAACCAACTGAGCTAATCGCCCAAACCTCCACAACATAAATAACATGGGACAACAGGTTTCAGTCAAGGAAAATCTGTTTGCCCAAACAAAAACTTATCTTTTTCCTAATCTTACATCTCGGCAAAAGCGCTTAAAAATTAAGACACTTATTCTATCAAGTAATTATACCTTCGCAATATAGTTCACGCAAGAAAAATATGCCTATTCATTTTAATATATAGTCATTAGCTTAAAACAATATCGATATGCAAACTAATCGCTTCGGATTTGACCACAATAACACACACATAAAGTAAATACAAAGAGCGCAAACAATAAAGCAACCCCTAACATTTGTAGTGCAGCCTTTTAATATTCCATCGGAACAGGGGCTTTCTCAATTGTGTTAATAAAGAGTTTGCTTATGGTGTCTGTGGACACCACAGGATTTCAGGATTACATCCTTTGAAATATCCAACAAGGAACGTGATATCATTGCCCATAAACGTACAACTACCATTAACATCACCAGCAGAATATAGCCAACTTGAAGTAGAATCGTTCCAGCAGGAATCAGGAGGCTGAGGACCTATCCCTTTGAAATAACGAACACCATAGGTCACATCATTACCCATCACATTGTCATCGCCGTTGATGTCGCCAGGAACATAGTCACAGGGATAACCCACTCTTACAAGATAAACATCTCTAATGCCTGCGCCAAATGAAAGTGTATAACCAGCTATGACATAACCACCACCAGAGGCTTGCTGAACTGACCAGCCTTCTTCTGCGTCATTTCCTCCATATGCCCCAGTCCAGAGGGTATCTGGCGGTTGGGCAGAATTTATAGCTGTGAGGTAAAACATGATGAACAAAATCAAACCTGTTATTTTCACAAGATCCTACTTGTTATTATTATTTAAAATAGTTTTGAAGTATTACTGTGGCGCTTCAAATATTCCTTGGTTATCACCAAAGGCGGGACAAATCTGATAACATTGGGACCACAGGTTAAGAGCATTAATCCTGTCTCAACAGTTTGATTGTCTCAAGTGCGGCTACGCATGATACTGGGCTACCACCAAAAGTGGTGGAGTGAGCACCTGGCTCCCAGTTCATAAGTTTAGCTGAGGCAATACAGGCGCCCAGGGGCATCCCCGAAGCTATCCCCTTGGCTACCGCTATTACATCCGGCACAACCCCCCAATGTTCCAGGGCAAACATTTTACCGGTTTTACCCATACCGGATTGAACCTCATCGGCAACAAAAAGGATACCATATTTTTCACACAGTTTCTTAAGGCGATTATGGTAACCAGGTGGCGGAATAATATACCCTCCTTCACCCTGTATCGGCTCGACAATCATTGCTGCAACATTCTCAGGCGGGCAGACATGGAAAAGATAACGCTCCTCTATAACATCAACACAGTAGAAATCGCAAGAGGGGTATTTAAGATGATATGGACATCGATAGCAATAAGCGTAAGGTACATGTGTCACCTCTGGTATAAATGGCGCAAAACGCTTTCTCTGTGTATCTTTAGAACATGTCAAAGACAGCGACCCCATTGTCCGGCCATGAAAAGCCCCAATAAAAGCAATATACCCAGGGCACTTCCTGTTGTAGCGGGCAAGTTTCATCGCCGCCTCAATCGCCTCTGTGCCTGAATTAGTGAAAAATGTGCGCTTAGTGCCTTTACCCGGAACTATATCGCTTAACACCCTTGCAAGTTTTCCCACAGGCTCATGGTAAAAATCAGCAGAGGCTATATGAATAGCCATCTCCACCTGTCCCTTGATAGCTTTAACAACATTCGGATGGCAGTTCCCTGTGGTACACACACCGATGCCTGAGTGAAAATCTATAAAACAATTGCCATCCACATCCCAAAACAGGGCTCCCTCGCCACGTTCTATAACGGTAGGATAAGCACGTGTATAAGATTGAGAAACATACTTCTCATCTTTTCTGATAAGCTTTTTCGACTTTGGCCCCGGTAGGGCTGTCTTTATGTAGGGAAAGTTAATCTTGGCCATTGAACACTCCTTCTACAAACCGATTAAAAGATTAAATGCAGAAATAAATGAAATTAAGTTAAAGTTGACTTTTAATATATATCCGCCAGAGAATTCGGCGCTTTAATTTATCCCAAACCAATTTATCTTCTGTTACTATTTTCACATAAACAATTTATGATTTTAAGATATTTTGTCAAGAAACTAAGTTTATAAAACATATTAAAGTAACCGAAAGGAAACGATTACCGTATTTAAAAACCTCAAGTAGATATTTGTTATTGGATTATTAGAATACAACAAAAAAAATAAAACATTGGGTAAATTATAATACCGTCGACAGACAGGTTTTATTTCTTTTTTATTTTAAAACTGAAAATTAATAAGAAAAAAATATTTAACAAACTCTTGGTTATTTTTAACCCACATTGATACTAATGCTGTTGGCAAGATTTAATGTGATTTTCTGTATCTGGTGAGCTGCCTCCTCGATTTTTTCCAACCTTTCCATCAACTGGTCATCGCCATTTTGGTAATGTTTCAACAAGAGTTGTGTATTCCCCAGAATCGTTGTCAGGGGGTTATTGATATTGTGATTACACTTAAGAGCAAACTCGGCAGCTTTCTGGTTCATCTCTGCGTTGACAAGTTTTCTTTGTAAACTCTGTTTCTCTTGCAGGAGCTTATACATTCTAACAGCACCATCAACAATCTTTGCTAATATCTCACTGAAATTGCAATTTTGAGATATGTAAGTACATCCCTCTGGAAACGAATCGTTTTCATTACTCTGATTATTTTTATTATCTGTTATCACGACAACAGGAAATTCATAACCTTTTTTATCTCGAATATCAAATAAAATATCAAAAAGATCCGCTTTGGGTAATCTATCGCTTAAAATCACCGTATCATAAAAACCTTTTTTAAACTCCAAGAGTCCCTCAGAGGCACCATCCCTCGTCACGACATGGCAACCCTTGATTTGATCCTCAAGTTTCTTACAAATTATTTTTTTGAGATCCTTCTTTTTATCAATAATCAGTATTTCCATTTTTATTCCTATGGTATTCGCTTTTATGACAATATCGTCAATTTTCCAACGCCAATTGATTGACATTGTCTGAGCCCCTAAAATGCTTGTTTCAGCATGTAAGGCTATTTCGTTATTTAACAAAAGCGAACTTCGTTGTCTGGCAACCGAATGCGGTTTTAAGATAACCTATATATATTCCTGAAGCGATTTTTCCTCCAGAATTATTTTTTGCATTCCACGATTTTCTGTTTTTACCTCTTGTGGTCTGCTCCGATGGCACTTTTAAGAGCACGATTTTTTCGCCACTTGGAGTAAAAACGGATATCTCTGTTTCAGTTTGATGCGGGAGTTCAAACAGAAAAACAACAGAGTCCCTTGCAGGATTTGGAACAGCGGCAAATTCAATATCCATCGCTCCATAAACCAGAATTTCTATAACTTTAGAAAGTTGTGAAACACGGTCATAAAATTCCAGTTTTTGTATTCCAGGAAATGGAAAATAAACAGATTGCGTTAAAGTATCCGGACCATCAGGAACTGGCATGCCGATAAGCTCCGCCGTTCCAGCAAGTAACGTCACCCTAATATCATGATTACCACCCGGTGATGACAAAGAATCAAAAAGGGCTACAGCAATCTCAACTGTATCTTTCTGATTAACTATCCCCGTAGGTTCAACCACGATAAAATAACCATCCACCGCAAACATATCGAACATCCTGGCAATTCCCCAACCCATATCATTATCAGGAACATCTGCGTTACTGGCAGTAAGTCTCAGGCTATTATATAACTTGTCCAAACTCCAGTCTGGATGAGCCTCCAGTATAAGCGCCAATCCTCCTGCAATAATAGGAGTAGATAAAGAAGTGCCAGAAAATGTACGGTAACCATCTGAAGAATAATAAGCTCCCCAAACACCGAGAGCCTGTGCCATAATATCCGGTTTGATACGGCCATCCGACGTAGGACCAGGCGATGATTGGCTATAAAGCTGACCGGTCGAGGTAACTCCACCCACCGCAATAACCGAATCGCCATCAGCTGGTGGGATTATCCTTCCCCATGACGAATTCCTCTCATTGCCGGCAGCATTAACAACCACCACTCCAAATGAAGCGGCTATATCAGCCACAACTGTTATAACTGCCGTATTGCCATCAAGCTGTGACGTATCATACCAGTCTATGTAACCAAGAGAACTGGAGATAACGTCTACACCCAGAGCTTCCATCCATTCTATAGCAGCTACCCAGTTATCCTCCTCTCCCTGTATCTCATCATCAACTATCTCCGTTTTACCAAGAATAAAGTTTGCATTGTAACTGGCACCGATAAGATTCCCCTCATCAAATCCGCCTATAATTGAAAAAACAGCAGTGCCATGCTCTTGCTGGAAATCACCATAATCCGAGACATCATCATCACCGTTGATAAAATCATGTGTTGCTATCAACCGTCCGGATTCAAGAATCCTTTGAAATGCAAAATGGTTAAGATCATACCCTGTATCCATCATGCCAACATAAACACCTTTACATAAACACCTTTCCCCGAGTACCCTAAATTATGTAAAGAATCTATCTGACACATATGTAACTGGTTATAAGAGAAGCCATAATCCAATCCGGTTGTCAAAGTGTACCATGGTTGCATCTTATAATCTTCTGTTTTTATACGTTTTCCCGTAAATGTTGCCACCGGTTGAATACCTTTAACAAAATAAAAATCTTTAATCAGCGCTAAACGAGCACTTTCTCCGGAAACACTCACCGCGTTTAACCATCGTGATTGTTGATGCAAAGTCAACCCCGCCTTTTTTAAACTATCTATGTAGTTTTCATTAGGATAGATATCAAGCTTGGATAAGGATTTAATGGTTCCCCGTAACTCTCTGCGGACCATAGCATTATGAGTGAT
>NATP01000005.1 GCA_002085375.1 candidate division Zixibacteria bacterium 4484_95
TCCTTGACACGGTTGGTTTCTGAAAAACCGCTTGTTATGATAGCTTTCTGGCCTGGTTTGAGTTTGATGATTTCACGGTAAGTATCCAAGCCATCAAAACCGTTTTCCATTATCATATCCAGAATAACCACATCAGCTAAATTTTTCTTGATGTATTCTACCGCCTCTTCACCGCTGGCTACTGTATCAACATCATAGCCAAGGCTTGATAATATACATGCTGCAAGTTCTCTTTGCTCGGGGACATCGTCAACCACCAGGATTTTTTCATTACCCCTGATGTCAGTAACGATACTATTCTTACTATCACAGCTGACATCAACAGCTGGAATGTATACTATAAATTTACTACCTTTGTTGGGCTGTGACTGAACGTCGATATATCCGTTATGGTCTTTTACTACTCCATAGACGATTGCCAACCCCAATCCGCTTCCGCTTCTGCCCATCTCTTTTTTAGTGTAGAATGGTTCAAATATACGTTTTAAATCTTTTTCATTTATCCCAACACCTGTGTCGCTTACTGTTAAGATTAGATATTTGCCATCGTTAATATTATCAAAGCCGCTGATGAGCTTATCGATTTTTTCACATTTTGTTTTTATTTTTAGTTTACCGCCATGAGGCATGGCGTCAAGAGCATTGACGATAAGGTTCATTATCATCTTGGATAGATGAGGGGTTGAACCAAGTGTGTTGGGTAGATTCTTTTCGAGAACGACCTTGATTTCCACATTGGGGAATTTTGATTTAATGTCTAAAAAATCGGGAGATTTCAGGTACGTTTCTATTATTTCGTTGAGTGCAACGGGCATCATCTCATAACGTCCTCTTCTGGCCAGGGTGAGGAGGTCCTGGACGATGTCAGCTGCCCTTTGAGCCGATTTTTCAATTTGCAATATCTGCTTTTTAATCGGGGTATCTGGCGGTAGTTTCATCCTGATTAATTCCGGGTAGGCCACCAGTGGTCCGAGAATGTTATTTAAGTCGTGAGCGACACCACCGGCAAGCACCCCCAGCGATTCCATTCGTTGAGCACGGGCAAGTTTTTCTTTCAGCTGCAGTTTCTCCTCTTCCGTTCTTTTTAACTCCGTTATATCAGAAAATACTCCTACTGTCCCTATTACTTTTCCGTTACTGTTTAAATAAGGCGAAGCTGAAAGGTAAATGTAACACAATTGCCCGTCTTTTCTTTTTATGGTTAGTTCATAAAGGCTATGTTTTTTGTTTATTCTTTTTTGTGTTTCTTTATAGATTTTATCAATTTCATCTTTGACAACTATTTGCCTGAGATTCATTCCTATTAATTCTCTCTGGGAGTAACCAAATACATTGGATGCACCTTTATTTACGAATATTATGTTTTCGTCAAGGTCTGTGATACCAACACCGTCATGTATGGTTTCGATGAGAGTGCGGTATCTTTCTTCAGACTGTCGGAGCAGTTTTTCAATATTTTTGCGCTCTGTGATATCTGATACGACCCCGTTTATACGATATATTTTTCCATCCGGAGAGAACTCAAATGTCTTGATATCGTTAACCCATATTATCTTTTTATCCTTGCGTATCACTCGATATTCGGTAATAATTGGACCGGCATCGGGTCCTTTTCTAATATGGTCAGCGACTTCAGTTAATACTCTATCAATGTCATCTGGATGGGTAATTTCTTTAGTGAATTCACTCGGTTTGTTTTTGATATCTTCTAGGGAATAACCTGTTTGTTTCTCGAAAGATGGTGAGATAAAATCATAACGATTATTTACAGGATCGAAACGGTATATAACATCTGAGATGGCCGAAGCAAATTTCTGAAAACGTTCCTCGCTTTCTCTAATGGCCTCCTCTGATAGCTTACGCTCGGTGTTGTTTATAAAGAGTCCTACAATTATGTCTTTATCGCTCATTTTCATAGGTTGGGCTGCTATCCAGACAGGGATTTTTCTTCCGTCTTTATGTTGTACTTCTCCCTCGCAATCAACAAGGTGACCTTTTTTAACATGGGCGGCAAATCTTTCCTTGTATTTTGTTTCTTCGCCTTTGGGATGTAACTCTAATTGATGCATTCCAATAATTTCATTTCGTTTACGGCCTATAAGTATTTCAGCTTGCGGGTTGCAATCTATTATCTTCCCTGTAAGCACGTCTGCTATGAATACTGCCCCTCCCGAATTTTCAAATACTGTTTTAAACTTAACCTCCATGTCTTTTAATTTGTTTTCTACGTTTATGTACTTGGTGATACTATAAAACATGGAGCGATGTAGTAAAAGATAAGATACCGGTAAAATAAGTACAATCAGTAATAGTGAATTAATTAAAAACTCAGTTAAAAAAGGTAATGAGGGTAATAAGTGTAAGAGAAACATGATAAATGACTCAGCCATGATAATAGAGATAGCAACAATGATAAAGAGAGATACAAACGGATGTCTTAGCCTTTTTCCTGGTTTAAAAATTTCATCTTTATCGATAGGTCTGAAATTTTTACCTTGGCCAGACCCAAAATTTGTTTTGTCTGATTTGGGTGGTTTTAGTGTCTGGATTCTACTCATTAAGCTCAGTCTCATTTTTCTCGTTATAAAATAACGATAGGATTAGTTAAATTTCTTTAAAAAATGATCTTCATAACTTTTTAGTTATTTTAATTATTCGGCGGTTATAGTTATTTTTTTAAATAGAATAAAGGTCTTGGATACATGTTGGTCTCAGTAAATATGTAAATTGAAACAGCAAATTTATGATAATGCTTGAGGTAATCACCGTGTGTTAAGTGAGTTACATTCGTAAGGAAGGGTCTATGAAGGACAATTGGTTAATACATATATTTTTTGCTTTTTTGCTAATGGGTCAAAACTGGGAAGACGAATCCGAGAATCTACTCGGTTTCTTTAAATTCTTCATTCTCCAACACCCTGTAATCATAAAATTGCCCCGCAACCCTAAACCTGACATTTATAACCCCGAAAAGTATTTTTACACGTCCCCGCATCTCCATATCGGTCATCACATAGGGGCCTTCGTCAAGTTTGGTGAAATCGAGATGCATTTTAAGTTCTTTTACCTTTTCGGGGCGCAGCACCTCAAAATCCATTGTCTTTATTAAAAAGCTTTCTTTGTCGATAAAATATTTACCTTTGATTTGACCCTTGTCGGGTTTTTTCTTGCGCGGAGCAATAGATATCACATAGAACTGAGCTGTATCATCAACCAGTTCGAAGACATAATCGGGGTTATCAATGGTAAGTTCGACATCGATATCGACACCGAGTTTCTTATTTTCCTTTTCACTTTTCTTTTTATCCGGTTTCTCTTTTTCGCTTTCGGAGTGTGAATAAACGATTTCTCGAGACAGCTCTTCATCGCCTCGCATCTTTACCCGGGAATAAACCGTATCGGCTTTCTCAAATTCGCCCTCTTTGCTAATTTTACCAGCAATTATCCTCTCGGTATATTCGTAGATAAAAGCTTTATTATTTTCCTGTTGAAGCTCAAAAGTTTTTTGAGCTCGTTTAAGTATTTCCTCAAGAGATAGATCTTGGGGAATAGCTAGGTTGGTTAGAACTATTAGGAAAAAAGCGATGAGATATATCATCAGTATATGGTTAACCGGTAGTTTTTGCCTGAAGGCATGATTTTTCAAAATATAATACTTTTCAGTTTCAATGAGTTTCTTTCTTCTTATATCCCTCCGGAATTTCAAATTTGCTGTCATCTACGTTCTTCTTTTCGATACTTAGAATCTCGTTAGATAACGAGAAAACCTTTATCATGTCACTTTCGGATTTCTGAGACTGTTTCTTGTTGGATAGACCACTAAGCATTTCTTTCATGCCAGGGGGCATTTCTTCACCATAATCCCCTTCGCCACCCTCTACACCTTTGGTGCTTTCAACCAGTATAACGGTTTTTATCGGGTAACCTTCAACCCCCTGCATCTTCTCTGTCATCTTGTCAAACTGAGACCCGTATTTATTAAAGATTTTTTGAACATGTTGCCGGGGCATAGTAATATCAAAACCGGTGGCTTTGCTGAATTTATTATGGTAATCCTCAAGTTCGTCGAGACCCGGGACATCTTTAGCATACCAGTATTCGTAAGTTAATCTCATTTTATCCTCGGGATTATTCTTATTAATACCGGTTGCTTTACCGATGATGCCTGTGCATTTGAATCCGTTGATTTCAACGTCTTTATCAGATGTTTTGACATCGAGTGTCCAGTTGTATTCTGACGTTTCATCCTCGTTTTCGCTTTCAGGAGTCTGGCCAGTTCCGGCCATCATCTGTTGTAAAGACGCTAAACTTGATTCTGAATAGGTTTTATTTTGGGGATCAAGGTCCCAGATGACATCTTTATCGAGTCGAGTAATCTGTATAAACTCACTTGTGGTCTTCTTGCCCATCATGGCCATCATACCACCAACCATATTGGTTGAGCTACTGCTATAATTTTTATCCCCCTTGATATACTCTACTCCGTTTATTTCGATATTCATTATTGCGGAGCTTTCGATAGATGTTTTTTGCTTGATGATGACATCGGCCTGTGCAAAGACAGCCAGACATATAACCGCAACCACGATAAAAATCAGGTAATTTCTTTTCATGGCACCTCCTTGTTTGAAGATAAGTTTATAAGAATTACCACTTCTAATCAAGATTTTATTTGACCGGATTGCCGGGGCGATGTTAATTCAATAAGGCAGTAATCTAAGGTTTTTGGTATGGGAAGATACAATCAAATAAACGGAAAAATAATCAGTGAGCTTAAAAAGATAATTGGCCAGGGATTTGTCCTTACTGATAAATTCGACCTTGAGCCATATTCCCACGACGAGACGGAGGATTTATCATTTTACCCTGAGGTGGTGGTCAAACCCCAGACCACTAAACAAGTATCAGAGGTATTAAAGCTTTGCAATGATAATCTCATACCGGTGACACCTCGTGGTGGAGGCACGGGGCTCTCCGGTGGAGCACTTGCCGTTTATGGTGGTGTAGTTTTGTCGCTGGAGCGCATGAACCGCATTATTGAAATCGATGTCGATAACATGATGGCCACTATTGAGGCGGGTGTTATCACCTGTGTTTTCCAGGAGGAGCTTGAGAAGGTGGGGTTGTTTTACCCTGTCGATCCAGCCTCCCGGGATTCCTGTCTTATGGGTGGTAACATTGCAGAAAACTCCGGCGGACCACGGGCGGTTAAATACGGTGTTACCAAGGATTATGTCTATGGCTTAACGGCTGTACTTCCCGATGGCAGGATATTTTCAAGTGGCGGGAAGCTTCTTAAGAACGTCTCCGGCTATAATTTGACCCAGCTATTGGTTGGCTCGGAGGGGACGTTAGCCGTTGTCACCGAAATTATTGTTAAGATACTGCCACAACCTGAATATCGACAGACGATGCTTGTGCCGTTTGATTCCCTTGGCGATGCGGTTAAAACCCTGACGAAGATTTTCACTGCGCGGATCATCCCCTCGGCGACGGAGTTTATAGAAAAATCCGCTATTAAGACGGCTGAGGATAAACACCAGAAAAAGTTCCCCTATTCTGATTCTGAGGCTTTGCTTTTAATAGAGATCGATGGTAGCTATTCTGATATACTTGAAAAACAAGCCGAGAAAATAGGCGAGATATGCCTTAAGGGTGGTGCAGTCGATGTCTTTATCGCTGATAACCCCGAAAAACAGGCATTCTTGTGGGAGATGCGTAAAATAATCGGCGAGGCGGTAAAAGATATCGCTCCATACAAAGAGGAAGATACGGTGGTTCCAAGAAGTAATCTGCCCGCTTTAGTTGAAAAAATCAAAGAGATAAGCCATAAATATAATATCACCACCATAAGCTATGGCCATGCCGGTGATGGCAATATCCACTGCAATATCATCAAGAAGGATATCAGCGAAGAACGCTGGCAGAATGAGCTTCCCAGAGTAATCACCGAGCTTTTCACCGAGGTGGTCAAACTTGGAGGCACAATATCAGGAGAACATGGTATCGGCTGGGTTCAGAAACGCTATTTACCACTGGCATTATCAAAGACCGAACTTGAGCTGATGCGAAAGATAAAGCAAGTGTTTGACCCGAATGATATCTTAAATCCGGGGAAGCTGTTGCCGGAAGTAAACTGAGATTGATAATAAGTAAGGATATCATAAAGAAAACAAAATGAACTTAATCTCCGATAATAAAAGTAACTCAGGAACTCGTGGCACTGGCGTCTCGCCGGTGAACCATGGTTTAAAAGCTTGTTTTCGTCACGGCGCCTATCTTCCACATTGGGAAATAGAAGGAGGCGTTTATTTCGTTACTTTCCGCCTTGCAGATTCACTTCCCCGATACGTTGTCAGATCACTTAAGGCCCAGAGGAAAGATATCATAAAAACCATTAAAAAATCAGACAAAACCCCTACTTCGGTTGAAAATAAAAGCATAAACAAATTATTCTCCAGGAAGTTCGATCGTTATCTGGACTCAGGAAGGGGTGCATGTCATTTGAAAAATCCTGAAATCGCTGAAATGGTTGCTAATGCTCTATGTCACTTTGATGGTAATCGTTATTTCCTTTTTGCCTGGTCTGTGATGCCCAACCATGTTCATGTTGTCGTGCGGCCAGAATCTGGGTATAACCTTTCTGACATTCTGCATTCATGGAAGTCATTTACGGCAAAAAGAGCCAATAAAATTCTCAAACGGGGGGGACGTTTCTGGCAGCCTGAATACTATGACCACCTTATTCGGGATGAGAAAGACTTGAAACGATGCATTGAATATACTTACTATAATCCGGAGAAGGCGGGGATGGATAAATGGCGGTGGCGTGGATGTATTAGTAATATAAATAATGGTTTGGGTTAATGTAACACTGGCGTCTCGCCAGTGGAGGATAATGGCTATAATGGTGTTACATAAATATAGGATGATAATGGCCAGGATGGCCGTTCTACGAAAGTGTAATATCTTGAATCCGGGGAAGTTGTTGCCGGAGAAGGGAAGTTTTTTAAATATTATAAAATAATTTTGATTCAAAATTGTACCCCGTCTAACAAGTGGGAGGGGGGAGTAATTAAGTATAACTTAGTACCCCACCTAACAGGTGGGTATAATTAAATACAACCATGCAACTTTCAGCCGAACAAAGATTAGCAATCGAATACATCGATGGGCCGCAAATAATTTTAGCCGGCCCCGGGTCGGGCAAGACATTAGTCATTGTGGAAAAAGCTGCCTATCTGGTTGAAAAAGTCGGCCTTGACCCAGGACATATTCTTGTTTTGACCTATTCCAACAATACCGCTGATGAGCTAAACACGCGCCTACAAAAGCGAGAGAGAGATAAACCTCTGCCCCAAGCGCACACATTTCATTCATTCGGTCAAAAGATTATTGAAAAAAGATTTGATTGTTTAGGCTACAAAGAGTCACCTCGTGTTCTATCAGATTATCGTAAATACATGCTCTTAAGACAAGCTTATTTCGAAACTGCTGAGGTTCCGATAGGATTATCCAATCCGGATAGCATTATATATCTTTTAAAAGATTTCGTTAGTCGATCCTGTGATGAGCTGATTGGCCCTGAGAAACTGCGGGGATTTATTGAAAAAAAGGAATTATATCTTGCCAGTATCACCAACGGAGACCAGTTGGCGGATGAAAGAGAGCAATTGGATGACCTCAAATTCGCCACCCGTTTTTATGAAATCTACAACCAGAAAAAATTAGGGGATAATTTCATAGATTTCGAGGATATGTTGTTTGGACTATACAGGGTTTTCAATGAGAATCCTGATGTCTTGAAAGCCGAGAGGCATAGATTGAAATATATACTTGTGGATGAATTCCAGGATGCCAATTCCGGGCAGGTGGCAATCCTGGCCCTGCTTGGTGAAAAAACCGAAAAAATATGTGTGGTTGGCGATGACGACCAGTCGATTTACCGTTTCCGGGGGGCGAGTTATGGCTCTTTTGTCAATTTCAAAAGGGTTTTTCCGAATGCTGTTACCCATACCCTTACGGTCAACTACCGTGGCACACCCCAGATTGTAGCCGCCTCGCAGGTTTTGATATCGCATAAGACGCAGGACCGTTTTGATCCTAATAAAGAGCTTAAATCCGGAAGAAAAAGTGGCCCTAAAATCGGTGCATTTATTTCAACTGATGTCAATTCCGAGGCTCAGAGTATTGTCAGTTTGATAAAGTCACTTTTTGATAAGAATGTAAAACCTCGGGACATAGCGGTCATTTCAAGGGTTCATGACCATCGAAAACAGGTGTATGAAGCTTTGACCAAAGCTGATATTCCGGTTGTTGAGCAGAAGCCTTTTTCAATTTTTTCTATACATGATGTTCAGATTGTATTTTCTCTGATTAGAGGAGCATTTTTAGATGAGGAAGCTGGCTGGATTTTCCCGATTCTGTTTAGATATTGCAGTGATTTTAACCCGGGCCAATATAGCCAGATAAGAGAAAACTTAGATAAGTTATCGCCCTATGAGCTATTGACCGAACTGGAAGGCATAACCGAGATATCATCATTAAGTCAAAGTGGCTTAAAATCAGCTATGGATATTATTAATAGTATCAAGGAGCTTATACCTGATGGTTCAGCCTCAAAGTTGGTAGAGAAAGCTTTTGAGTTGAGTGGTCTTTTAAGCAAGGTTGTTGCCATTGATGAAAACTCGAACAGAGTGGCGAAGGCGTTGTCTCAACTATGGCAGGCCGCCAACGATTTTGAGGAAAATGAACAGGGCGATATCCACGACTTTTTAAATTACCTTAAGTGGGCTGAAAAAACAGGGACTATAACTCTCGAACAATCCAGAGCAAATGGTGTTAACCTTTTAACCGCACACTCTGCAAAGGGATTACAGTTTCCAGTTGTGATAATTGTGAGCCTGTCCGAGAGAAAATTTCCCCAGAATGATAGGGATAAACGTTTTTCCTTGCCTCAGGAATTATCAAGAGAGATACAACCACCACCGGATGCTCATACCCAGGAGGAGCGCCGGCTGATGTATGTAGCGATGACCAGGGCTGCCGATCGATTGTATCTATCAGGGATTCAAAGGACCAGAGTGCGTGTTTCAAGGTTTTTCTCTGAGGTTATCAGCAATGAAAATTTCGATGAGTATGGTGAGGTAATGAAGTTCGGGAACTTATATACTGAGCCTGAGAAGGCGATTTCGCAGAAAACAGATAAGGATTTCAGTTTGAAGCTATCGGATGTTTTATACAGCGCTTTTTCGACCGGAAAAGACACTTATCACAAAAAAACAGTATTGGAAGACAGTTTAATTCTTCTTACTGAAAAGCTCTGGTCGGTTATTTCCTCCTCGGGTTACGGCCAGAGCCCGGATGATTTCAAAAAGATGTTTATCGATCTGATTGATAGATGTAAGTTAAAAGAAGTTGAACCCGTTGTTATCGAGAAAGAGGAAAAACTAAAGTTATCATATACGGATATCGAAACCTACAACAGCTGTCCCTTGAAATATAAGTTCAAATATATTCTCAAAATCCCAGAGGAGGTTGGCCCCCATGTATATCTTGGTAGTGCCATACACAGAACGCTCTATGAAGTGATGTCAACTGTTTCTAAGGGCGAGAAATTTTCTGTTTATGAACTCAAGAAAACCTTTCTTGAAAAGTGGGGCGGTTATCGCATTGGGGACAAAGCCTGGGCAGAAAGCCTTAAGAATGCCGGCTTGAGGATGTTAGAAAACTTTGCCAAGAGAGAAATGAAAAACCGGTTAAGAATCGTTGACCTTGAAAAAAAATTTAACCTTGAATACGATAATTTTATCCTTACCGGTAAAATCGACCGTATCGATGAAGATGAGAATGGCGAGATATATATTGTTGATTATAAAACTGGACGTATTGGAACTTCTGAGAAAGCTAATACTAAAGCTGATGACCAGCTGTTTATCTATGCTCTTGCAAGCCCCAACCTGTATGATAAGATTCCCGCTGAAGTAGCCTATTACTACCTTAGCGATGACAGGTTGGTAAGTTTTATCGTTTCGGAAAAAGATTTACAGAGGGTTTTAGAAAAAATTTCGGGCGTTGTTGATAAGATTGCAAAGGAGAATTTCACCTCCACACCAAGTAGCTTTGAGTGCGGTAGGTGTTCATATAAAAACATCTGCCCTGATAAAGTCGATTGAAAACAGAACTAACGGCAAAAGATGATTTCAACGGGAAGATTTTTCAATATATTCTTTTATACCGCTTGCAAAATCTATAGGAACGATATCAAGTTCTTTAAAGAAAGAATCATTATCGGTAACATTTTCAGCACATAGCATCTTTATCTGGTCGGTCGTTATCGGAAAAGATTGGAAACGACCGAAGAATTTAACCACCGGCTTGACCAGGGGCAGTGGTTGGTGAAATTTTCTCACCCTTTTTTTACCCAGAGCTATGGCGATGATATCAAGAAGCTTATTGAAGGAATATTTATCCGGCCCGGCTACGTCGTAGGTTTTGCCAATCGTTTTTGGCATAACCAGGCTTTTGACGAACCCCTCGGCGACATTGAACACGCTGACCGGTTGAAGTCGGTAAGTGCCATCACCGATAACCGGAATGACAGGTAATAGTTTTATCATTCGGGCAAGCATGTTCACGAACATATCATCAGGACCGAAAACTATCGAAGGACGGAAGATGGTCCACTCCAGACCTGAGGTTTTTTTGATTGCGTTTTCACCCTGTTTTTTGGTCAACATGTAATCGACATCCAGGGCGCTATCCACACCCAGAGCTGACATCTGGAGAAACCTTTTTATGCCAACCTCTAAAGCGGCTGTAGCAAGCCTTGAAGGAATTAAATTGTGAACATATTCAAACGGAGTGTCTTTTGTTTCCCTGATAATACCGACAAGGTTGATTATTGCCTGACAATCTGCAAGGCTTTTTTCGACCTGCGAAGGAGTATCGTAGTAAGTATAACGTGTTTCAGTGCCTGAGAATCTAGCGATTTTGATAGCGGAGCCAGGCCGCGTTAATACAACCACGTGGTGGTTGCGTTCGGTTAACATCTTTATAATTACTTTACCTATAAAACCGGTGCCACCGGCAATGGCTACGTTCATGTTTGTAATATACTATATATGGTTGACAATTGCCATTGCAATTGGTCTTTTGTTCTAATTTATGCGATTATAAAATTTAGAATGCTCGGATTATGCCAGTGGAAGTAGCGGACTTGTCGAAAGTTAAACAGAATAAGACCTTGTTATCCGCTCATCGATTCTAAAAATTTTGTGTTGGTTTTCGTCTTGAGTATCCGTTCAAGTAAAAACTCCATAGCATCAACCGGACTCATTTCGTTTAGGAACTTACGCAGAATCCATATGCGGTTCAATTCGTCGGGTGTTAGAAGCAGTTCTTCCTTACGTGTTCCCGAGCGATTTATGTCAATTGCCGGGAATATTCGCCTGTCTGAAAGCCGCCGGTCCAAGACTATTTCCATATTACCTGTGCCCTTGAACTCCTCGAAGATGACATCATCCATACGTGATCCGGTCTCAATTAAGGCGGTGGCGATAATGGTCAACGAGCCACCCTCCTCGATGTTACGGGCAGCTCCAAAAAAGCGTTTCGGTTTCTGGAGGGCGTTTGAATCAACCCCGCCAGAAAGTATTTTACCAGAATGAGGCACTACCGCATTATAAGCACGGGCCAGACGGGTGATAGAATCCAAAAGTATAACCACATCTTTTTTATGTTCCACCAGCCTCTTTGCTTTCTCAATTACCATTTCAGCCACTGTAACATGCCTATCTGCCGGTTCATCAAAAGTTGAGGATATGACCTCGGCTTTAACTGTGCGTTCCATGTCGGTAACTTCCTCAGGACGCTCATCGATTAAGAGCACGATAAGTTTCATATCGGGATGATTGGTGGTGATTGAATTGGCAATTTTTTGAAGGATTATGGTTTTGCCTGCCTTGGGTGGAGAGGTTATCAAACCTCGCTGACCTTTACCGGTGGGTGTAAGTATATCCATGATGCGGGTGGTGGGATCTTTGGGGTCAACCTCAAGTTTTATTTTTTCATGAGGATAAAGGGGTGTTAAATTATCGAAAAGTATCTTGTGCTTGGCTATTTCAGGGTTCTCATAATTTACCGCTTCGATTTTCAACAGGGCGAAATATTTCTCGGTCTCTTTGGGCGGACGAACCTGACCGCTTATCGTATCCCCCGAACGAAGGTCAAACCTTTTTATTTGCGATGGACTGACGTAGATGTCGTCGGGTCCGGGAAGGTAATTGTAATCCGGACTTCGCAAAAAGCCGTATCCCTCGGAGAGCACCTCAAGAACTCCCTCGGCGAATATTAAACCGTCCTGTTCGGTTTTAGCCTCAAGGATTTTAAATATGAGCTCCGATTTCCTTAGCCCTGAAACACCCGGAATCTGAAGCCCGTCGGCTAAGTCGGTGAGCTCATTAATCGTTTTGGATTTCAACTCTACAATATCCATAAAATGACACTCCTTTTATTGTGATTTCTTAAAATGGCAGGCAAGGGATGGTAAGCTATAACCCCTGCGTCCACAATCAACGACTGCTATTTTGTCGAAGATAGCAATGTGTTATCCCAGTTTTTCCAAGGGTGCGTCTCCCCATAATTTTTCAAGTGAATAATAACTTCTTATCTGTGGTTGGAATATGTGAACGACCACACTTACATAATCCAGTAAAACCCATTGTAAATTCTTATATCCCTCGATATGCCATGCCCTTACATCTTTTTTCTTTAACCCCTCTATTATATTATCGGCTATTGCTTTTATATGTATATCTACAGAGCCGGAACAGATAACGAAATAGTTTGCCATGTCGGATAACTTGCGAATGTCTAGCAGGAAAACGTCAAACCCGTTTTTCTCAAGGGCAAGATTTCCGGCGGTACGGGCTAATTTTTTAGGTGTCAACCGCTATTCAACCTCATCTGTTAATGTCTTTAAAATTAACTTGTAATCAGAACCAATGATAATTGAAACATCGATGTCAAGGAGGTTGTCTGATAGTTTCTGGATTAACAACTGGTCAGATCCGATATTTAATAATCGGGCTACATAAGAGGCTGCTCCTGAAAAACCACCGGATTCAGTGTCGCTGCCTTTTCGGTCAATTACCAAAGTTTTGTTAAAATTGTATACTTTGGCGTTGGATTTGTCAATTATATCAAAAAGCATTGTCGATTGTGATTCCATAAGAGCTTTTGCTATTTGTTCAGCAGCACCATTTACACCGCAACCATTGAGAAGTTGGAGTCGGATAATACCGGGTGAGGTTTTGGATACACTTACCTCGGATGTCGTTAAAGCCATCGACAAAACGAAAACCACGATGAAAACCGACAAAAATATAATCGCCCAGCCGGTGAATCCCGGGCTTTTAGATCGCTTTATTCTTTTCTTTCTCTTCGATGATTTTTTAGCTGGCATGTTCCTTAGAAGGGGTCGGTAAAGATTTTATTTCTATCGGAAACCCTCCCACGTTTTGTATGGATTGTAATATCCTGTTATATCGTCGCTGTAAAAATAAGGTGTCTGGCTGTAGTCGAAACGGAAATGGAAATTTTTCGATGGCCGCCAGTTTATGGAAAGTGATGGAAAAATCTTTCCCTCCCGAAGGAAATCACTGTTACCGTTCAAAAACATTCCCGGGTGGTGAAAATATCCTAAATTGACCCTTATTTTTAATGGATCAGAAACCTGATACTCGATTGAGTTTAAATACATAGCTAAACTATGTGAACCTGATTTCGATGAAGTAAACCATAACGAATAACTTTGAGACATATGGAATCGATTGGGGTTTAGAAGCGAAAAAGATGATTCAGATGTAGTGTAGTTTTTAGCAGGCTCATTTAAACGCTGGGCATATATATGTCCTGCCAGAATTAAAAAAACAGCAATTAAGACAATGTACTTTTTTTTCATTAAACTTCCCCCTCTCTTTTAAACCGAGAGGCTTATAAATATTAGCACCCCTCTTTTATCCTGTCAATCATTTTTATTGTTTTACGATAAATTTATCCTTTAAGTTCCTTAATTATTGATTCTATCCGGGTTAACTCCTCTTTTGAATTTATTCCCAATCCCTCATTCGGGTCATCGGAAACCAGCGCTGCCACCTTTAGACCCCTCTTTTTGAAAAGGGCTATTGTATCGGTAAGGTAGTATTCTGCCTGGGCATTATCTGTCTTCAACTCTTTTAGGACAGATCTTAACCCCCTTGATGAAAAACAATAAGCCCCTGTATTTACCTCGTTTATGAGGCGAGTTTTTCTGTCAGCGTCACGGTATTCAACTATCGCTTTCAAAAAACCATCTTCGTCTCGCACTATTCGTCCATAATTTTTCGGTTCGTTAAGCCTGACTGTTAACACCACTGCCTCCGCCTTAAGTTTCCGGTGCATCTTCAATAATTCAGTAATTGTCTTGGTTGAAACAAGCGGCATATCCCCGCAAAGCACAAGCAAATCGCCATTGAAATCGCCCAGAACTGGAAGGGCAACCTGAACCGCATGGCCGGTGCCAAGCTGTGGTCGCTGGATGGCAAATTTCACTCCTCTGTCGGCTAATGCCTTTTGCATAAGCTCGTATTTGTGGCCAATCACAAGCACAATGTTGCTGATACCTGCCTTTTTTACGTTGTCGATTACATAATCGACTATGTATTTACCATTAAGTTTGTGAAGGACCTTCGGCAAATCCGACTTCATCCGTTTGCCCAATCCAGCGGATAAAATTATGGCCGCAGTATCTCTTGACATCTTCAAATTACCTTTTCAAGAACAAGGTTTGTCGGTTACATCGACCATAACCTTTAACGATAAGTTATTGATTTTTAGTCCCCCATGTATCTTATAATCGGTCATAATATTATTTCTGATTATCAGAGTTAGTGTATTTTATTTTAGCCTGTTTTTGCTATCTACCATAATTATTGCGGGTTGATGGTTGGCTATCTCCTCGGGTTGCAACTGACAGTATGATATGATGATTATGGTGTCACCTTTATGGCCGAGGCGGGCAGCCGGTCCCTGAAGGCTTATCTCGCCGGAACCTTTCTTTGCCTCAATAACATATGTTTCGAAGCGGTTACCATTGTTTAAATTTAATACCTGCACCATCTCATTGGAATAGATTTTAGCGGCTTTCATAAGGGTTTTATCGATGGTGATAGAACCTTCGTAGTGAAGCTCGGTGCCGGTCACCACCGCTCGGTGGATTTTTGATTTCATCACAGTAATAAGCATCGCTGACCTGACGAATTTAATAATTATGACCATCTTTGACAAGGGATTTTTTGAAAACAAAAAAAATAGCTTGTGGTGTGCTTTTTTTGTTGACATTGATATATAAAAAAATATATTTAACTATATAGAAATACTGCCTATTATTAAGGCTATACGAATAAATACATTCTTTTACTGGGTTAGAGGTTAACCAACAAAATATTAAACAGCCAAGTGAGATAAGTCAATTAGGATATCCATAAAAAGTCTACCCAGATAGGGTTTTAAATTTTAAACCGGAAATCAGGTAAAGTAATTTTATATCAAATTTAAATTGGAGGACTTAAGACATGAAACGTAAGTTATTTAAAAAAGGCCGGATTAGGATAACTACCCTCCTTGCTTTGGTATTTTTTCTGGTTGCTTGTACGTCGGTGTCGGCAACGATTATCAACGTTCCTGATGATTATTCTACTATTCAAGGGGGTATAAACGCCAGCTATGATGGAGACACGGTGCTGGTACAGCCCAATACCTATGTTGAGAACATAGATTTCAATGGGCATAATATCGTTCTCGGCTCACTATTTCTGACCACCAGCGATACCTCGTATATCTCGTCAACCATTATTGATGGCAATGCAGCGGACAGGGTGGTCAAGTTTGTAAGTGGAGAGACTAGCGATGCAAAAATTATTGGCTTCACGATAACAAATGGTTCTACACCATACACTGGTGCCGGGATTTATTGTGGTAGTGGATCCAATCCCATCATAAGCAATAACATTATAACCGGAAATATTGCCCACACTAACCACGGCGGCGGGATTCGTTGCTCTGATTCCAGCCCTACGATCAGCAACAACATCATAACCGGAAATCAAGCCCGCTACCTGGGCGGCGGGATTTCTATCAATGATGGTAGTCCCATCATTATCAACAATATCATAACCGAAAATTCAGCTAACGAATGGGATGGCGGTGGGATTGATTGCGATGGTGATATAAGTGCAATCATCAGCTACAATATCATCAGTGGAAATACAGCCAATGGAGTTGGAGGAACGGGCTATGGTGGTGGAATTGATTGCTATAATAACACATCTCCCAATCTCACGATAAGCTACAACCTCATCAGCGGAAATTCAGCCAAATTAGGCGGCGGGATTCTTTGCCAAAACGCCCATCCCACGATAATCAACAACACTATAACTGGAAATTCGGCTAGCTCCGCGGGGGGCGGTATTCTTTGTGGTAGCGGCTCCAACCCTACGATTACTAACACTATATTTTGGGCTGATACCGCACCGACAAGTAGCGAAATTCATTCCGGTGGTGGATCATCACCGGTAATTACCTATTGTGACGTTCAAGGTGGATGGGAAGGCGAAGGCAACATCAATTGCAACCCCCAATTTTGTTATCCTGATACCGGTAATTATTATTTGCATCAAAACTCTTGTTGCGTGGGTGCCGGCGAAGAAGGGGTAGATATTGGAGCTTTTGGCGTAGGTTGTGGTGGTTGTGTTTATGTCCCTGGTGATATCAATGGCGATAGCAGTGTAATGGGCAACGATGTTACTTACGGCGTCCGCTATTTCAAGGGATTGGGTGATCCTCCACCAGACAGTTGTCAACTGCCCGATGAAAGCTGGTTATATGTCGCTGGTGATGCTAATGGTAGTTGTTCATTTACAGGTTCAGACGTTACTTTTCTTGTTGGTTTCTTCAAAGGCTACACCCCGGAAATCTTCTGGTGTCCGGATATACCGCCGGACAATCCACCGCTGACTCGGTAGAGAAGGTAAATTTTCGTTCATAGAACCATGTTTGGGGGCGTCCTAAGTAGATATCTTTAGGGATTGCTATACGCCCCTACTTTTTTGAATTTGAGAAGATAGACATAAATCTATCAATTTCCCATAAAAGCTAAAATCAGCTTTGTGAATAACCTTTATTTTATTATATTCTGCGCCAATGAGAAGAGTTAATCTCAAGAGATCGGTCGCTTGATGGAAAAAGTTATTCAGCAACATCATGTGCTCCTGGTGCAATCGAATTTGTTAGAGAGGTTATATGGAGTCTGACAAAAGGAAAATACTTCTTCTTTATGGCTCTGCCGGTGCAGGTCATGAAACCGCATGTCGGGCTATAGAGGGAGAGATACGTAGCTTGGGATTTGAAGGCGAAATTCATGTAGTCGATGTATTAAAGTATATGCCCTCGATTATAGCCGATATATTCTCCAAGGGTTATTTATTCGTTGCCTCGAAAGTTCCCTGGTTATGGTATGCATTATACGAGCGGAAAAGCAATCTGTATCGTTTTAAACCTCCCTCATCGCTTCAGAATGTTTTCTGGAAAATCGTGCTGAGGAGGTTTAACCGATATTTGATAAAAGAAAGACCGAATTACATAATCTCAACGTATTTTACTTCGAGCTGGGCGGCTGGTCGATATAAGAAAGTTCATAATCCCCGATGTGAGGTTGCTACTGTTGTTACTGATTATGGTTTGCACCCCGTGTGGTTAGTGCCCGGTCAGGGGAGGTATTTTGTCGCTGTTGAAGATAACGTAACCGAGCTGGCAGAGTTCGAATGGTATACAGGAGTTTGTAAGGCTAAGATTAAATCTGTGGGTATTCCCATAGAGAAGAGATTTATCGTGGCTAAGGATAAAAAGGCACTCAGAGAAAAATACGGTTTCGACAGCCGGTTATTTACGGTACTGGTGTTAGCCGGAGTATATGGTATCGATCATATAGAGGCTATTGTTGAAGTACTTTTAAAATGTCGGTCGCAATTACAACTTTTTCTGGTTGCCAGAAAGAATTTTTCGATAAACGACAGGTTGAAAAAAAATCTGGCAGACAGGGGTTTTGTGTATAAGACTTTCGGCAAGATAGATTTTATAGAGGACTTGATGGCGATGGCCGATGTAGCAATCACCAAAACCGGAGGTCTGGCCAGTACCGAATGTTTGGCATCTGGTTTACCTCTTTTGGTCTATTTACCTTATCCTGGGCAGGAGGAACGAAACTCCGCTTTATTTCTGGAGAGAGGAGCGGGGATGCGCATTTTTCAACTTGAAAGCCTGCCGAATAAGATTGATATGCTGGCTACAGACAAAGAAAGATATCAGGCAATGGTAAGGGCTGCTAAAGCCATAGCTAATCATAACGCCGCCAAGGAGATCGCAAATGTGGTGCTGGGTGATTTGAAGGGGAAATAAGGGATTAAGGTAAGTGCTTAAAATTTAATGATCTTGTGTTATAGAATATTGTGGGAATCCTAAAAAGACCTGTTAGATATTGCAAATAGAATAACATAGCCTATCCTGGATTTTTTATTTTTGTCTTTTTAAATTAGCGAATTTCATTTTTTAATGATGAAATTTAAGTTATTGTGCTTATAATTTATATTTATACAAACAATGGCGCTAAGACAAGCGAGACAATAGCCATCAGTTTAATGAGAATATTCATCGACGGTCCTGAGGTGTCTTTGAAGGGGTCACCGACAGTATCGCCGACTATAGCCGCCTTATGGGCATCGGAACCTTTGCCACCGTGAGCGCCTGCTTCTATATATTTTTTGCCGTTATCCCAGGCGCCACCGGCATTGGCCATCATCAAAGCCAGCATAACACCGGATAATGTAGCTCCAGCTAAAAGCCCTCCCAGAGCCTCTTTGCCTAAAATCGTGCCAACGAGGATTGGGGCGATGATTGCTATAAGTCCCGGCGCTATCATCTGCTTGATAGCGGAATTGGCAGCGATTGATATACATCTGTTTGAGTCGGGTTTGGCTGTACCCTCCATGAGGCCTTTTATCTCCTTAAACTGACGTCTTACCTCTTTGACCATCGAGAAAGCGGCTTTGCCAACGGCAGTCATGGTTAATGAGGCGATTAAAAACGGTAACATACCACCAATGAAAATACCTATCACAACCCTGGAACTGACTAAGTTAATGCTGTCAAGATTGACAGCGGTCGTATAGGCAGAAAACAAGGCTAAGGCCGTTAAGGCGGCTGAACCTATGGCAAAGCCTTTACCTATGGCCGCGGTAGTGTTGCCGAGAGCATCGAGCCTGTCGGTGATTTTGCGAACATCAGGACCCAGCCCTGACATCTCTGAAATACCACCGGCATTGTCGGCAACAGGTCCATAAGCATCAACAGACATGGTGACGCCAATTGTGGCAAGCATGCCGACCGCGGCGATACCGATACCATATAATTTAGCCGCCTGGTAGCCAACAAAGATGGCGATACAGATTACCAACACCGGTAATGCAACCGATTCCATGCCCACTGCCAAACCGGTGATGATATTGGTTGCCGGTCCGGTCTCCGAGGCCTTGGCAATAGCCCTGATAGGTTTGGAGGAAGTATAATACTCCGTTAGTAGACCTAAGGCAATCCCCGCCAACGAACCGGAGAATACAGCCCAGAAAACGCCAGTGCTGATGTCGAGTTGTTTGACCAATATAAATGTAGCTACCAACATGATAACCGCACCAACATAGGTGACAATTCTTAAAGTTGCAGCCGGGTTTAATGAGGAGAACACCTTGACAGAAATAATACCAAGCATTGAGGCTACAAGACCAACTGTGACAATCATTAACGGCATCACTACATAGCCGAGGGAAGCATCTTGTCTTATAACCATGGCTGTGCCCAGCACGATGGAGGCAACAATTGAGCCGACATATGACTCGAAAAGATCTGCACCCATACCGGCAACATCGCCAACATTGTCACCCACGTTATCGGCGATGACGGCTGGATTGCGGGGATCATCCTCGGGGATACCCGCCTCGATTTTGCCTACTAGATCGGCACCGACATCGGCAGATTTGGTGTAAATCCCACCGCCTAAACGTGCAAATAGAGCGATCGATGAAGCCCCCATTGAGAAACCGGTTAAGACCTGAAGGTTAGCCAGGTTCTTAGGGTCAAAGAATATGAAGTAAAATATTCCTAACCCCAGCAATCCAAGTGAGGCAACGGACATGCCCATTACCGAGCCGCCGGAGAAGGCGATCTGCAATGCTTTTGATTGACCGTAAGAGCGAGCGGCCTCGCAGGTGCGAACGTTGGCGCGGGTAGCAGCGTTCATACCTAAAAAACCAGCCAGCATTGAACAACATGCACCAGTTAAGAAAGCTATTCCGGTATTGATGCCTATTTTCCAGTATAACAGTAAAAATACTACAATTACAAAGGGGACTAAGACCGAGTATTCTCTTTTTAAGAAGACCATTGCCCCGCGGTGAATAGTTTCGGCAAGTTCGATCATTTGCTTTGATCCAGGTGGTTGCCTTTTTATGGTGTAAAAAAGGATGAGGGCAAAAATGATACCGATAATCCCAAATAGGGCTGCAATAAGACCATTGTTCATTGATTATCCTCCCCAAAGAAACCCAAAATCAAAAGTCACGCCTCTTTCTGTTCAAGGACATTTGCTAATATGGGCTTATTGCTTAAACAGTCAAGGAAAATATAAATAAGGTTGTAGTAAAAGTGGTTAAACTTGTATTTTAAAGCAAATGATGGTTTTGGTGTTATGCTACGCTTTTACTTTAACATCAACATCTTTATATTCTGATTGATGCTATTGCTCTGTAACCTTGCAAGATAGACACCCGACGGGAGGTCATTAGTATTCCAGGTGATATTATGTTCGCCTGTATCCATAGTACCCTCAAATAATGTAGCTACCTGTTGACCCAAAAGATTATAGACAGAGAGCTTTATCTGACCGGGTTTAGGTAGGGAAAAATTCAGAGTTGTTGCGTTATTGAATGGATTCGGATAGTTTTGTAATAGCTTAAACGCCTTTGGCGTTAATGTTATTTCGCTGTTAATTTTTGTTTGTGCCAAACGAAGGATAAGCACTGAGCTTTCATCGGCAACATAGATATAGCCATCATCTACGAAAACATCATAAGCATAACCCGGGGTATTATAGTATGCCTCAAGCTCTGGGTTTGATGGAGAGGAGATATCTATCACCTCAAGTCTATTAAAACCGGAGGCTAAAAATGCATGTTCACCTGAAACGAATATCCCTTTGGGATATTGTTCTCCGGTTATATAATAAGTTCCCAGTTCGGATGGTGATTCAGGATTGTTTACATCGATAATCTTAAGTCCATAATGTAACGGTCCTAAATTTTCTTTATAGGTGAAACTGCAGTATACAATATTATCTTCTGAGATAAACAGGTCATAAAAGTAACCTACGGTGTTGAAATCACCGATACAGACGGGATTTGTCGGGTCGGTAATATCGGCTATACTAATACCTGCCCATTGAATGCCGGTATTGAAGGCGCTGTAAGCTACATATAGCAGATTATCTCGAATGTAAATTCCGGCTGTATAGTTGGGTATTACAAATGTTGTGACATAATAGGGGCTTTCAGGGTTGGATATATCGATAATTTGAACGTTATGGTCATAGTCAGCCACATATGCATAACCCCCTCTGACTACAACATCGGTAGCATAACCCGGAGTGTTGTAACATCCCTTGAAGATAGGATTAGTGGGGTTGGAGATATCGATTATCTGGAGACCATGTTCATAATCCGCTATATATGCAAAATCACCCAAAACGAAAACGTCGTGAGAATAGCCAGGGGTATCATAGCATCCCACAACCATGGGATTTTCAGGATTTGTTATGTCTAAGATTTTAAGTCCGTTTCCGTAATTTGCTACGTAAGCGAAATGTCCCTGAATAAAGACGCCTCGTGAAGAATGTGGGGTTTCATAGCTTCCAGTGTGCTCAGGATTTCCAGGTTCTGTGATATTGACGATCTCAAGGCCGAAGTGTTTACCAGTAACGTAAGCGATACTATCTTTGATAACAACACCGATTGCCTGGTTTGGTGTATTGTATTGTGTTATATACACAGGGCTTGAGGGAGAGGAAATATCGATGATTTCAAGGCCGCAGATATCGGAGGCTAAAAAAGCATAGTCTCCCGAGATAGCGATGTCTCTTGAATATCCCGGAGTATTATAACTTCCAATAATAAGAGGTTCCCGTGGTTGTTCAATCGTGATTATTTGAAGGCCTAACGCTCCATCAGCTATATACGCTAAGCCATCATGTATATAAATGTCCTCGGCGTAGCCGGGAGTGTCGCAGCTTCCGATTAATCTTGGAGAAGCTGGATCGTTAATATCGAAAATCTTGAGGCCGTGATTATGGTCAACCAAATATAAAATATGGTCTTCAATATGCAAACCCTTAGCATAGCGTGTGGGATGATTCCCAAAAAAGTTAGGTTTTGTGGGGTCTGTTATATTGATTATAGTTAAACCAGCGTTCCCATCGGCAACATAAGCGTAATTATCTTTAACAAAGATATCCTTGGCAAAACCCGGTGTGTCGTAAGTCCCAATAAGTTCGGGTGCTTCAGGGTCCGAGATATCGATTATTTGAAGGCCAGAATATCCATTTACCAAAAATGTAAAATTATCCTGGACGAAAATCCCCTCTCCATTTCCCTGTAAATAGAATTGACTTAAAAGAGTTGGATTAGTAGGATTAGAGATATCGAGAATCACCAGGCCATCGCGAAAAACACAATAGGCGTAGTTCCCAACGATCTGTATATCTGACACTGTTGTCCATAGTGTAGAATTTACATACTCAACTCCTTGTCCTCGAGTAAGTCCAGGAATAAAGATCAAAATTAATGCTAATAATATGAACTGTAATCTATTATGTCTTGACATAATGATCCTCTCATTAATCGTTTGCTTAGTCTTTATCGGATTTATGTTGAGAGTAGCAAACAATGTTGAATTTCCTTGTGCAATGGAATTGAAATCCTCGTTACAAAAATCAACATGTTACATTGTTAAGCGATGGTTATTTTAAATTGTGAGTTCTTTTATAATCGGGTGTGTAACAGCAGGAAACATTTCTGATTAAACTTAAAATTCTTGGAGATTTCGAGGTTGTTATATATATTGTTAAAAAGTGAAATATAACTTTAAAATTGAATTTGGAGGATTTGATAATGAATCGCAAAATACTTATTGTATGTATGCAATTACTGGTGTTAATTGCAATATCGTTGATAATAATTGTCTTAGTTGATAAAAACGACCAAGTTATCACACCGGATTCGTTTAAGGCGTATAAGCTAAAGAAACGAGGAAACGATACCAGCCGGAAGCCATCCGAATGGTTTACTTTACAACGGGCTTACCCATACGACAGTGTTCCTCTTAAAGCATATCGTCGGGCTTTAGAGCGAGCCATTGCGGTGAGGAATGCTACATTGAATATGACTGAACTCAACTGTACGTTGGCCGGTCCCTCTAATGTCGGAGGACGTATTACAGCCATGGCGGTTCATCCTGATGAACCTTATACTATATATGCTGGAGCCGCTCTTGGCGGTGTTTTCAAATCTACCAATGGCGGTGAGAACTGGCAACCGGTATCCGATGATGTTCCCAGCCTTTCGGTAGGTGACCTTGTTATTGACCCTATCAATCCTGACTGTTTATATCTTGGCACTGGCGAGGCTAACTCAAGCGGCGATTCCTATGCTGGCACCGGGCTCTATCGCACTACCAACGCCGGTGATTCCTGGGAGTTTATTGGCCTTCCAGAGTCCTATCATATCGGGCGTATCGCTATCGATCCAATTGATACTGACAGGATATTCGTAGCTGTTATGGGGAAGTTGTTTGGCACCAATTCACAGCGCGGTGTTTATAGAAGCACTGATGGTGGTAATTCCTGGGAACAAGTGCTTTTTTTAACCGATTCAACCGGTGCTGTTGATGTTGTAATCAACTCATCTGATCCCCAAATCGTGTATGCGGCCATGTGGGAACGGATTCGTAATCCCCAGTATCGACGGGTTGGTGGTATGACTAGCGGTATATGGAAATCTACGGACGGAGGAGATAATTGGTTTCAACTAACGAGAGGTTTACCGGCACCATCACCCAATGTCGGTCGCATCGGCTTGGCTGTTTCTGATACCGACCCTGATATCCTATATGCCAGTTATGTTGACCATCCCGGTAACTTAATGGGTTTCTGGCGCACAACCGATGGTGGTGATAACTGGGAGTCGCGGCTTGTTTCACCAAGCCCCTCAACGTTTTCCGGTTTTGGCTGGTATTTTGGCAAGATCTGGGTTCACCCTACCGATCCTGATATAGTCTATTTTGGTGATGTGGATATGTGGAGAAGCACGGATGGCGGGGCTCACTGGTATTCCATCATGGGCTCGATGCATGTGGACATGCATGCAATGTATCAAGACCCGAACCTTCCTGAATATATGGTTGTTGGAAACGATGGTGGTGTATTCATTTCACAAAATGGCGGCGGTTACTGGACGAAATGTTACGATCTGCCTATTACCCAGTTCTATGCCATAACCATTGACAACCAGCTTCCTTATCGGCTTTATGGTGGCACCCAGGATAATAGCACTCCCCGGACACTTTATGGCGGAATGGATGACTGGGATGTCATCTTTTATGGAGATGGATTTTATACTAATATCGATTTTAATAATTCCAACATTATCTACGCTGAGGCTCAGTATGGTTGGTTAGGTAAATCAACAAACCTTGGTCAAGACTGGGAACAGATTCTCAATGGCATCGATGGTAATGAGCGATGCAACTGGTGCACACCTGTGGTAATGAGTCCCCTTAATAGCCGGGTATTATTTTATGGCGCTGAGAGGTTATACAAAACAACCAATGGCGGCCAATAGCCTTCCCAACCGCTGGTGCACCAGGGTAACAGCCGATGTCTTTGATGTGGCTACTGCTTATGTAACCTTCTCGGGTTACAAGGTGGATGAGTTATTACCCCATATCTTTAAAACAACCGATTATGGCACTAACTGGCAAGACATCAGTGGTAACCTTGTGGATATCCCTGTAAACGATATTCTTCCAGATCCACAAAATCCGCAGAGGTTATTCATCGGCACTGATTTCGGCATGTTTTACACCGAGGATGGTGGTTCTGTATGGCAGGTGATGGGCGAGGATCATCCAATTTGCCCGGTTTTAGATATTGAACTTCACAACAACAGCAGGATACTTGTATCGGGCACGCATGGGCGGTCGATGTATATCTTCGACCTCACTCAGGTTGATATCCCAACGACAAGTAATAAACCATCATCCTATTGTCTGATTCGGAACTACCCG
>NATP01000155.1 GCA_002085375.1 candidate division Zixibacteria bacterium 4484_95
TAAAAATAAAAGGCAGATACAATCTCCGCCTTTAAGTCCAAGTTTTAACAAGCTATTAATTTTATTAATACTACGGGTTACTTATCTGCTTTCTTCCTACCCTTTTTAGCCTCGGTTTTCTTTACATCCTTTTTGGAACTCTTTTTAGTTGCTTTTGCCTCAGTCTTTTTACCCGCCTTACTTTTTTTCTCTTCTTTTTTCTCTATTTTCTTCTCAATTAGAAATTCAACAACTGCCATTGAGGCGCCATCACCTTTTCTATAACCAGCCCTGATTATCCTGGCATATCCCCCGCTCCTATCTTTAAATTCCGGGGCGATCTCGTCAAATAGCTTTTTTAAAATCTCTCTATCTCTAAGAGTTGCAAAAGCCAAACGCCGGGAATGGATATCACCTTTTTTGCCAAGTGTAACCAGGCGCGAAACAACAGGCAATAAGGCCTTTGCCCGCGACACCGTAGTTTTAATCTTACCATATGTGATTAATGATGCAGCCATATTAGCCATCATCGCCTTGCGATGGGCAGTTTTTACACCAAGTTTTCGAACCGTTTTTCTATGACGCATAATCAGTCCTTGTCGGGCGTATCCTCTTTGTATTTTTCAACATCCATACCAAACGACAAACCCAGCTCGCTTAAAATACCATTTAACTCGTTAAGCGATTTCCTGCCGAAGTTACGATACCGTAACATCTCAGCCTCGGTCTTACGAATTAGATCCTCGATGGTAACGATATTGGCAGCATGCAGACAATTGGATGAGCGCACAGAGAGCTCGAGTTCATCCACTCGCATCTTCAAAAGGTTACGTATACGTAAAACCTCTTCGTCAATTTTTTCCTCCTCAGCTATCTCCATCTCCTGGTCAATCTGTCCGAAAATATTAAGATGGTCCTTCAAAAGCTTGGCGGAAAATGAAAGCGATTCTTCAGGGGTAACCGCACCGGTTGTCCAGACATGTAAAATAAGCTTGTCATAGTCTGTCCGTTGTCCAACCCTTGTGTTTTCAACCTCGAAATTAACTTTGTTTATAGGAGAAAATTGGGCATCCAACGGTATAGTACCTACCGGTTGGTCAGGCTTTTTATTCATATCAGCATCAACAAAACCCCGGCCGGTACCAACCTCAAGCTCCATCCTGAACTTGACATTATCAGTAAGAGTAACAATATGCTGGTCAGGATTCAATATCTCGAGCTCTGCATCATGCTCAAAATCGGCAGCAGTATATTCCCCCTTACCCTTAACATTAAGCAGTACCGTCTTTGTCTCATCACCAATTAACTTCAAGTTCACTTTTTTAATGTTCAAAATGACGTCGGTCATATCCTCATAAACACCGGAAATAGTGGAAAACTCGTGTAGAATTCCATCAATTTTAATGGATGTGAACGCTGCTCCTTGAATTGAGGACAAAAGAACACGCCGCATAGCATTGCCAATGGTTTGCCCAAAACCGCGTTCTAAAGGCTCAATTATAAACCGTCCATATTTATCGTTGGTGACGGTTTCATCTACCACAAGTTCTTTGGGCATTTGGATACTTTTCCATTTCATAGTCAGACAGCCTCCACAATTATAAATAAAATAATAATCGGTAGTTTATTTAGAATATAACTCAACTACCATTTGCTCCTGAACCAATGTAGGGATCTGGGCGCGTGTTGGCACCTCTAAAAGTTGACCCTCCATTTTTACCTTGTCAATCTTAATCCAGTCAAGGTCTACTTCTTTACCCGCATCCTTTAATGATTGATGAATGATATCAAGGTTACGACTTTTCTCACAAATACTTACAATACTTCCTGGTTTAACTTCATAAGAAGGAATGTTAACTTTCTTGCCATCGACAAGAATATGATTATGCCTGACAAGTTGGCGAGCAGCTTTACGAGATGGAGCAAAACCGAACCGGTAAACAATGTTATCCAGCCGGCTTTCCAGCATTTGTAAAAGAATCTCGCCAGTGATGCCTTTCTTCTTTGCTGCCTTTATGAAATAGTTATGGAATTGTCGCTCGAGCACACCATAAATACGGCGAACCTTTTGTTTTTCTCTAAGCTGAAGACCATATTCGGAACCCTTGCGACGTCCCGACTGACCATGCTGGCCGGGAGCATAACCACGACGATCAAATGCACACTTATCCGAAGTACAACGGTTACCCTTCAAAAACAGTTTCATACCTTCACGGCGACAGAGTTTGCAATTTGCGTCACGATATCTCGCCATAAGTCAAACCCTTCTTTTCTTCGGTGGACGACAACCATTATGAGGAATAGGAGTAACATCACTGATTGATGTGATTTCAAGACCGGTGGCCTGTATAGACCTAATAGCCGCTTCTCTACCGGAACCAGGTCCCTTAACACGCACTTCAACCCTTCTCATACCCAATTCTAAAGCCTCCTTGGCGGAAGTCCGAGCGGCAATCTGAGCTGCAAACGGTGTAGACTTTTTTGAACCCTTAAATCCCGATTTGCCCGCTGTTGACCAGCATACAACATTCCCTTTGCTATCGGTAATAGTAATAATGGTATTATTGAAACTCGCCCTGATATGAACAATACCATTGGATTCAACTTTGCCAATTTTCTTCTTTGTTTTTCTCTTTTTTGAAGGTTCCGCCAAATTTTCCTCCGCAATTATTTCTTCTTTTTCCTACCTATTGTTTTCTTCGGACCTTTTCGGGTACGGGCATTAGTTTTCGTCCGCTGTCCCTGTACCGGCAAACCCCGTCGATGGCGCAGACCACGATAACTTCCAATATCAATCAAGCGTTTGATATTCATATTTACTTCAGTCCTTAATGCGCCCTCGACCTTAAAATTTTGCTCAATAATCTTTCGAAGGTCTGCCATCTGTTCATCGGTCAGTTTATAAACCCTGATATCAGGGTCAACCTTACTCATCTCGATTATCTTTTTAGCAGTTGAATGCCCGATACCGTAAATATAAGTTAATGCAACCTCTATTCTTTTATCATGCGGTAAATCAACTCCCGCAACGCGAGCCAATTGAAACCTCCTTTTAACCCTGCCGCTGTTTGTGCTTGGGGTTAGAACATATAACCCTGACCACGCCCTTGCGCCTTATTATCTTACATTTCTCACATCGAACCTTTACAGATGACCGGACTTTCACAAAATGCTCCTTATCCCTTATTATTTATGCCTGTAGGTAATCCGTCCACGATTCAAATCATATGGTGAAAGTTCAAGTGTAACCTTGTCTCCCGGAAGGATCTTTATAAAATGCATACGCATCTTACCAGAAATATGAGCCAGAACCTGGTGACCGTTATCAAGTTCAACTCTGAACATAGCGTTGGGTAAAGGCTCAATCACTTTACCTTCAACTTCTATCACATCCTCTTTAGCCATCAAACACCAATAACTATCCAGTTAAGACTATCGGCCCATTTTCAGTTACTGCAATAGTATGTTCAAAATGCACCGATTTTTTACCATCAAAGGTTACTATTGTCCAGTTATCATCTAGTAGGCTCCAGAATTTACCATCGGCTCTATAGCAATCACCAGACCCGCTTTTAACGGTACACCCGAATGAGGTCTGCCATAATTTGGAACCTG
Organism: candidate division Zixibacteria bacterium 4484_95; assembly: GCA_002085375.1. GTDB lineage: Bacteria > Zixibacteria > MSB-5A5 > UBA10806 > 4484-95 > 4484-95. The sequence goes on from NATP01000155.1 coordinate 3,595, forward strand.
AGGTTCCTCGTGCATCTTCCGTCCTATGCCATGGCCCACGAGGTCACGTACAACAGAAAAACCATTCTTTTCAGCGTGAGCTTGAATAGCATACGAGACATCACCGATAAAGTTACCTATACGAACCGCTTTAATAGCCTTCTCCAAGCATTGTTCCCCTACCTCCAACAACCTTCTGGTTTCATCGTCAACTTCACCAACAGCGAAAGTCCAAGCGCCATCACCATGATAACCATCCTTATATACTCCAACATCGATCCCTATCACCTGTCCCTCTTCAATTCTGCGGTTCCCGGGAATACCATGAACAACTTCATCATTTATAGAAGTACAGATATTGGCTGGAAAACCGTTGTATCCTTTAAACGATGGTATTCCGCCTTGAGACCTGATAATATCATCAGCCAGATTATCCAGCTCAGCAGTTGTCATACCAGGTTTGATATTTTCTGAGAGCATATCAAGTGTTTTTTTAACTATAGCACCTGCTTCTCTCATTTTTTCGATTTCCTTAACCGATTTATAAATTATCATAAACATACCCTACCGCTTCAAGAATCGAAGCGGTAACATCATCAAAGCTTCGCGCTCCGTTGATGTTTAAAAGCAAGTTACGAGACCTGTAGAAATCTTCCACAGGCATTGTTTTCTCGCGGTAAACCCTCAAACGATTGGTTATAACTTCCTCTTTATCGTCTTCTCTCTGAATGAGTTTACCACCACACTTATTACAAATCCCCTCTATTTCGGGAGGGTTAGTATTTACATTAAAATCAGCCCCACATTTCTCACAATAAAATCGTCCCAAAAGCCTCTTTAAAACCTCATCATCACTCACAACAAGATTAACAGCGGCATCAAGCTTAAGGCCAAGCTCAGCAAGAAGATTTTCCAGACTATCAGCCTGAGCAACTGTTCTTGGAAAACCATCTAATATAAAACCTTTTTTGTTTTTTCGCAATATTTCTTTAATCATCCCCAAAATTATATCGTCCGGTACAAGAGCACCTGCATCAATATATGATTTTGCTTTTTTACCAAGTTCAGTCCCGCTTTTCACTGCCGACCTCAAAACATCCCCGGTCGATATATGGGTAATTTTCTTTTTCTCGGCTAACACTTTTGCCTGAGTCCCCTTTCCAGAACCAGGCGGTCCTAAAAAAACCAATCGCATTTTAACTGTACCTGCCTTTCATTCTCCCTTTCTCCATAAACCCATCATAATGCCTCATTAATAGATGCGATTCGATCTGTTGAAGGGTGTCCAAAGCTACACCAACTACGATCAGAAGTCCCGTTCCACCGAAATAAAATGTAACATTAGCCCTTTGAATCAAGAAATACGGCAGTATAGCAATCAATGCAAAGAAAATGGCACCGGGTAAGGTTATACGTGTAAGAATGCGATCGATGTACTCAGCGGTTTTCTGCCCCGGCCTTATACCTGGAATAAACCCCCCCTGTTTTTTCATGTTATCAGCTAAGTCAACAGGATTAAAAACGATAGCTGTATAAAAATATGCGAAAAATACTATCAAAAGACCATACACTATTGAATAGAGAACAGCGCCGGGATTAAACCACGAAGCCACTGTCTGCATCATCTCAGAATTAGGGAAAAACGATGTTAGCGTTGAGGGGGCAAACATTATCGACTGGGCAAAGATAATAGGAATAACACCAGCAGTGTTAACCGAAAGAGGAATATGCGTGCTCATACCACCATAAATCTTGCGCCCAACAACCCGTTTGGCATACTGAACAGGAACTTTACGCTGAGCCCTGGTTACCAAAACGATGGCTGCTACAACCAGCACCATAAAGGCTACAATCATTAATTCAGTGATAATCGAACGTTGCCCACCAAGAACCATGCGCGCTTCATCCAATACCCCTTGTGGGAACCTGGCTATAATCCCTATAAATATTATTAACGATATACCATTTCCTATACCCCGTTCGGTAATTTTCTCGCCCAGCCACATGATAAAAATAGTACCACAGGTAAAGGTCAGCATTGTCAGAAGCTTAAAACCAACACCTGGATATGGCACAACCGAACGGCCAGAAGCAGTAGTGATTGACTCCAAAAATACAGCCGTTCCCATAGATTGAAGGGCGGCAATAAGCACCGTTCCATACCGGGTATATTGTGTGATTTTCCGGCGTCCTTCTTCACCCTCCTTTTGCAATCTCTGGAAAAACGGCATCACCGCACCTAACAGCTGGATGATAATTGAGGCTGAGATATATGGCATAATCCCCAGAGAAAAAATGGTGGCTTTCCTGAAAGCCCCCCCCACAAACATATCATAAAGCCCGAATAATGATCCAGCAGCCTGTGTAAAAAACTCTCCCAACGCCTTTGCATCGATTCCGGGTGTTGGAACATGTCCGCCAATTCTATAAACAATAAGAATGCCAAGCGTGAATAAAATCCGCTTGCGTAACTCATGAATTTTGTAAATATTTCTAAAGCTTTCTAACACTTTATAACCTCTGTTTTTCCACCAGCTTTCTCTATCTTCTCGCGAGCCGGCCGAGAAAACGCATGCGCCTTGACTGTTAATGGCTTGTCGATATCACCATTTCCGAGAACCTTAAAAGGAATCCGTTTACTGCGAATCAACCTGTTTTTCAGTAATATTTCCCCGTCAATTATATCCACACCCAATTTGATTAAAGAATCAAGATTTACTATCTGATACTCTTTTTTGAAAATATTTGTAAAACCACGTTTTGGTAATCGGCGTGCAAGGGGCATCTGACCACCTTCGTTCCAGGCCCTACTCTTATACCCCGACCTAGATTTCTGCCCTTTGTGACCCTTACCGCATTGAGAACCATAACCCGAACCAGGACCACGTCCCACCCTTTTTCTATTTCTTTTTGAACCAGGAACAGGCTTTAAACCGGATAGTTCCATCATCTTCCTTCTATTTCTGAGTAACTTTTACCAGATGAAAAACCTTCGTTACCATTCCTCTTATTTGAGGAGTATCATAATGTGTTACTGTATGCTCTCTATGGCGAAGCCCCAGGGCTTTTAATACCCTTCTTTGATGTTGAGAGGTGCCTGCCACCCCTTTTATCTGCTTGATTTCAATTTGCTTTGCCATCAGTTTTCTCCGTTTTCTCTCGAGCGGCAATCAGATTTTCAATCTCATTTAACAATATAAGACCGTTCATCGTTGCCTTGATCACGTTATAAGGATTAGGAGAACCTAAAGATTTAGTGAGGATATCTTGAATACCTGCTGTTTCAAGCACAGCCCTGACCGGACCACCGGCAATAACACCGGTACCAGGGGAAGCAGGTTTTAAAAGAACATTGGCTGCTCCAAACTTACCTATAACCTCATGAGAAATAGTACCATCATGAATTTTAATGTTTATCATGTTCTTTCGAGCAGATTCACTTGCTTTGCGTATCGCTTCAGCAACCTCGGATGCTTTACCATGCCCAATACCGACTTTGCCCTTGCGGTCACCAGCAGCTACTAATGCGGTGAAACTAAAACGTCTACCGCCCTTAACCACTTTGGCCACACGGTTTACATCAACAACTTTCTCATCATATTCCATCTGAATGTTATCAAATGCCGCCAAATAAACCTCACTATCTTGTTTAAAACTTTAACCCGCCTTTACGAGCACCATCCGATAAAGCTTTTACACGACCATGATAAAGATAACCGGACCTGTCCAGGATAACCTCCTCAATTCCCTTCTCTTTTGCCTTAGCCGCTATCAACTCCCCAACTTTAGAAGCCTTCTCTGTTTTAGATGCCTTCAAGCCGGCCAACTCTTTAGAAAGCGATGATGCACCTGTTA
>NATP01000156.1 GCA_002085375.1 candidate division Zixibacteria bacterium 4484_95
TAATCAGAAAACCATAAAAAAAATGACGGTAATCATTCCTACATACAATCGATGTGACATTCTGGGAAAATGTTTGAATGCCTTGGCCAGACAGACGCTTTCAGAAGAATTTTTCGATATTATCGTAGTTGATGACGGTTCGAAAGACAATACCTCCGAAATTACATCACTATTTAAAAAAAGCGTTTCCATTTCTGTACTTTATTTATGGCAACCAAACAGTGGGCAGAACGCAGCGCGGAATATGGCCATCCAAGAGGCTGAAGGAGAAATTGTTCTGTTTATTAACGATGATACTATCTCAACACCGACCATGCTGGAAGAACACTATAAAGTGCATATTGCCGAACCGCAAGAAAATATTGCTGTCCTAGGCCGAGTCACCAGATCTCCGGAGATTCCGCCGAATATTTTCTCCACGTTACACCTTGATAGCGCTTACGACCAGTGGCATGGTAAAAAAATACTCGATTGGCGTGCATTCTATACCTGCAATTTATCTCTAAAAAAATCGTTTTTGCTTGAGCATGGCCTTTTTGATGAAACCCTTCGTTATAACGACGATATTGAGTTGGGAGAACGCCTATCCCATCATGGCCTGAGAATCATGTACAACCCCAACTCACTTGGCTATCATTACCATTTTATTGCCGAGGACGATTTCTTTAATCTCGCAAAGAAAAACGGAAAGTCTCTTGCTGTTTGGTACAAAAAATCTCCTCACTTGAAAAGCGAGCTCAGTTCCTTAGGCCTATATACTGAGAAGCAATATCCCGGGGCTTTTAAATATATAGTTGCCGACTATGTATTCAACAGGAATACGCGGCATTTGTTTATTTTTTTGGCAAGATTTCTTTCTAAATATCATGAAGGAATAGCTCTTGCTCTTTATAAAAAATTATATAAGGCCATTGAAAGGGAAAGTATCCGAGAAGAATTAGGAATGTAATCGAATGCGAATTGCTGTCGTCTCCATAATGTTCAAAACGACTCCTCCTTCAGGGTATGGGGGCATTGAGAGAGTTGTCTACTACCTTGTGGAAGCATTGATCAAAGGCGGCCATGAAGTAATTTTATTCGCTACACCTGGGAGTTATTGTTCGAACCAAACAGTTGAGGTTCCCGGGTATGATCCAGCAATAGCCCCCAGTGGCGGGAAAAAAGCTGATACTGTTTCAGAGGAACCTCTTTATAAAGCCATGTGTGCTTATCTGCAGAAACACCCTGTGGACATCATCCATGACTGGTCTTTTAAAAATCTCTACGTAAAGCGTCATCCTGACAAGTTTCCATTCCTTATTTCTACATGCATTCCCCCGCCGCCGGGTTGTAAGAGGCGAAAAAATCTTGTCGCCTCGAGCCGTGCCCATGCAAACCTTTGTGGAGGAAGCACGAAATATGTATACTACGGTTTAAAGTTAAGTGATTACCAGTTCAATATTCGCAAAAAAGACCATTTCATACATATTTCAAAAATTGCACAGTACAAGGGCCAGCATCTAGCCATTCTCGCAGCTGTGAAAGCAAGGAAACGACTTTCTATTGCAGGCAATGTTGAAGATAAAATGTATTATTATTTTGTCATCAAACCGTTTGCTACGTGCTTTCCAGGCGTCGAATACCTTGGCGAAATTAATGGTACAAACCAGCATCTGATGGAAGCTACCGCTCTTATTCAAACTCCTCGGTGGTTCGATGCCTTCCCATTGGTAATCCTTGAATCCTTTGCCTCTGCGACGCCCGTGATCGCATTCGCAGAAGGGGGTATCCCTGAACAGATCGTCAACGGTCTCAATGGCTATTTGTGCCGGAGTATAGGGGAATTGGCTTCAGCCATGGCAAATATTTTGGCCATCCGGCCGGAAACCTGTCGGGAGTATGCGGAAGAATACTTTAGATCAGAAAGAATGGCTCAGGATTATGTGGCATTGTACGAACGTATCTTAGATGGGGAATCATGGTAAGATGGCCCTGAATGTAATTTAGTTAACGAATTGGCTTGTAGCATGGGTAAAATCATGCGCTGAACTTACTCTTTCTGTATCCGTAAATATTTTTTTGGTCTAACACTTCTAAGGTTTTCATGAATATGAGTAGGTTACTAAGAAAGATCCGCGTCGCACTTACACCAAGAGAATTTCTATTGAAAACGACTCTTTCCAACGGAGCTGTTGTTTATGGTAAAAACCGTGCTGGTTTTGGAGGAAGGGGTATTTATATTTACCAAGAGTCCATCGAACCTGAGTTTCAGCACCTGGAAGAATTTATTGATCCATCTGGAGTGTTGGTGGATGTTGGTGCTAACACAGGCATTTATACCATCAAAGCAGCTAAGCACTTTAGTGTTCATGGTGGTATAGTTTTAGCAATAGAGCCATTCCCTGATGTGTTGGCAACTCTTTATCACAGCATTCAGGCCAATAGCTTTGATAACGTTCGAATACGCAACTTGTGCGCTGGAGACAGAACAGGCACGGCCAGCCTATGGCTCAATTTCAACAAGCCTCACTCTTTTAGCATGGTCAAGAGGGACCACGCAGCCAAATCTTTATCCACTTTAGTTGTTACATTAGATGATCTATTCACATGGGAAAAATTGAGTAGATTGGACTATTTAAAGATAGATGCTGAAGGAAGTGAACAGCAAATTCTCTCTGGAGCAAAAGGGATCACAAAGAAATACCGCCCTATTATTCAAATGGAAGTAAACATCAAGGATGCAACCATTGATCTGCCCGATTACTCGTTGTTTCAAGCCCCTGGTAGCAACAATAGAGTCTGCATTCCTAACGAACATCCTAAAATTCACTTACCCTCTCAATTGGGCTGGAAGAATATAACCTTGCGTTGAATGGTTAGTTCAAACCATGAATATGTAAATTATCTTTATGTATTAAGAATACGTCTCCCCTGATTGCTTCTTTATCAATGACATTTACAAGAGAATCATTAACTATTTTATAACATCTATAATTTAAGGGGTTAATAAAATCTATCACATTTTGAACAGTACATTTGTTCCTAGCTAAGAACTCATTATATAATTCAAGTTGTATCAGTTCGGGCGGGTTATGTCTTAGCAGTTTTATTCCCCCCATCAATACGTCAAGTTCATATCCCTCAACGTCTACCTTTAGGTAATTAATTTTGGGTATGGAATGAATAGAAATATATTTATCAAGAGATATTACTTTTACTTTCTCCATATGGTTTTTTGAAGTGGTATTCAACTTCTCAATGTAACACTTCGCACTATCTTCACACATTGTTAGTTCAGCGATGCCTTCATGTTTTCCAACAGCATAATCATTTGCAACTATATTTTTAAAATTGTTAATTAGGATATTGTTTTGCAATCGTTTAAATGTGTCTGGAGATGGCTCAAAAGCAATAACTTTTCCTGTATTAATTCTTTTTGCTGCAAATAATGTATAAAATCCTATGTTGGAGCCTATGTCAACTATGACCATATCGTCTTTAATATAATTGTCCAATAGCTTTAAAATTATTTTATCGTATTCATCAAAATAATACAGCAATCTTCCTGCACCATCGTTACAACTAGCAATTACTTTGATATCATTATCAAAAATTAAATCAACCGTCTTATTCATCAGCCTAAAGTACTCCCACGAAGCTATACGAAATAATGTTCTGAATGGCCTTTTCCAAAATACTTCATTTTTCAATAATGAAATAATTTTATTTATAGTGACTACTGTAGGCCTCATTGCATACCTCGAAAGCATGAAATATTTGCATGCACTTATTCAATATCCGTCAATCAAAGTGGTCTCAAAGTCTTTTCAAACATCAAAAGACTCAGTGATATCCCACGTATAGGGCGGGTGACCTCAGAAAGCCCTGAAAGGGGCCATTGACTTTACTTCACTCTTGATCGTACCGCCGTTCAACATCCTATGGAAAAGTCTCAATTGAGTGTTCATGCTGCGAGTCTATTATATTATTGAGTGTTCATGCTGCGAGTCTATTATATTCTCTGGTTCTTCGACGTTTAGTGTGGATTTTAATAACTGCCTGTAAACACATTTTTTTCTGGAAAACTCTCCTCACTTCAAGGGGTTAAGGGAGAGTTTTCCAAAAAATTTGCTGCAAATGCCAAACTTTTAACCGCTGAGGCCAGGAGGCTAAATCCACACAAAAAGACGAAGACCCTATTCTCTTTGATGATCGGCCCATGAAGTCACGGTTCAATCGACATAGTATTTCACCACAACAACTTTAAGGACGTTTCATTTTGCCATCTTACTCGGCACAATATTCGCGCCCGATGAGACTAATTATTACAGTCATGGAGATTATGAAATCATTGTTGCCCAAGCTATAGCCCAAGTATATGTTCATACAATTTAATCATCTGTTCTGCTTTTTTCGGCCAAGTATGAAGTCTGGCAAATTCGTAACCGGCTTGGCTCATAGCCAGTTTTTGAGAAACGGACATGTCTGCATACCCTTCTAAAGCTTGCGCAAGAGCGTTTGCGGTTTGTTCAGGATTGCCATATGGGACTTTAATTCCTGCTTCTTTTGGAACCCAATCCTGAGCCCCATGCAGATCAAGAGTTATTATGGGTAAGCCAGTAGCCATAGCCTCAATAAGCTGTGATCCAAAAGACTCCCTCAGACTTGTAAGCAAAAAAACGTCATGTTCCAAGTATGCTTTCTTCATTTTAGACCAAGGTACTCTGCCGTACCACTTAACCTTATTTCTCAATTTACGTTCATTTATCCAACCACTAATTTGCGGCTCCTGCGGGCCATCCCCAAGAATAGTCAGACAGATAGGAATCTTAACCCGTGAAATTGCATCGAGGGCTAAACAGAGTCCTTTACGGGGCATAATCCTTCCAGCCCAAAGAACATTCAATGAATTTTTTCCCCATCTGTTATGTGGTAGTGCGTCGACAAAAAAATCTTCTGGTAACCCCGTATCGAGAAAAAGTTCGGTTCTTCTTGCCCCCAAGTCATGGGCCAGCTTTGCGGTAACCTTGTTTGTCGCCAGAACAAGAGCAGATTTACGCATCATGGATTTGTGCCAAAAAGAATAACGAAGTAGATTGGTAATTCTGGATCTTACCCACTCCTTCCACCACTCTCGTCCAAAGTATGCAGATAATTCAGGGGGAGCTGTTTGCCCTCCTCCCACCGGACCGAGAATAAAGGGACTACTATCCAGTTGCCACAACCATGAGCCCATATGGAAGCTACCGAAGGTTACATGCTGAATAATATCAAACGGTTTATGAAGGTGAAGTAATTTTGCTTTTCTTAACGCAGCGCGTTGCCATAATAGATAATGAATGTATGGCGAAGAAGTCCATCTGAGATTAACTCCCACAAATTTGAGATCCAAGTTACCATCTTTTTCATCCTTGAGTTGTCGGCAGATACCGTTAATATTATTCACCTGAGTAAGCACGGTGACACTAATTCCTTTTCTGGCAAGATGTAATGCCCAGTTCCAGCCAAAACCTGGCTCGGTTCCCCAGTCAGGAAAGCAGGCATATGCTGAAAGCAATAATCGTATCACTGATAACAACCTCTCATTTTAGTCCTTAAATAAAATTAAAAATGCGCAAATGATTTAATCGTTAATGGTAAATTGAGATGATTTATCAAAATGCTTACAACAAACATATTTTTATGCATGTTATCTTAGCCGCCTTCACTGCTTCAGTGTTATCAATTTCAAAGATCCAGAATGTTGTTCTAAAAAAATATATTAAGGCATGTGTAATACTGCCTTGAAAGGAAGAGCCTCAGAGAGGAATATCTTTTTTGGAATGCTGCGATTCAAGTCAAAGCCAAAATGCACCTTTGCTTTTCTTGAACCTTTTCCGTAATCGGCCCTGTGCATTGAAAAAAAAGCATCGATCAAAGAACCATCGATGCCTATGAAACCGACAAGATTATCATGTTCTTTTAGTAAACGGCTGAAAGCGTCAGCTTGAAGATTTTGGTATATGTATGCAAGCTTTTCAAGACCTCGAGAATTGATGAATTCAACAAAATTGCTCTTTTTTATGCCCTTTTCGGGGACAATAACGCAGCGGGCAAAATCGTCTTCTTCAATGACGTGAAGATGGGGGATGCGCGCTCTTCCAAATGGAAATAGACGAGAGTTGTAAGTTGATCATCAATAATCATTTTGGGTCTTCGTCTTTTTGTGAAGAACCGATTTTTTTTGAGCCAGTCCAGCTCAACCTTCAGTTGGCCGATCTGCTGATAGAGCTCAGCCTGTAATTTCTCTGCCTGGCGCTCGGCCTTTCGTCGTCCATTA
>NATP01000055.1 GCA_002085375.1 candidate division Zixibacteria bacterium 4484_95
GCGGTACTAACTTTCGTAACGGTCAACTTGATAAACAATCATACACGTATTGAAGAGAGCCAGCAGGCTGATAATACTCCATGTGAAGATGTACAGATCTCGGCTATCTATACCGGTAAGATTCATAAAAACAGCTCCCTTTTCGCTGAACTTTTAAACCAGGAGGTTCCGGAACCTGCTGTTGCCGCTATTACCGCTCATTTTTCGAAGTTGTTTGACCTTACCCATTCTCATCCCGGTGATGAATTTAAACTTTTTATCTCTCCCGGTGATAGTGTCTTGTCGTTTGAATATATCACCAATGACCTGAAACAATATCATCTGGAACGGGTTGATGGTGATTTTATAGACTATGTGACAACTGTTGAACTTGAAAGGAGAATGGAGTTTGCCAGCACTACGGTTAAGACCAATCTCTGGGACGCCCTGGTTTCGGTTTTACCGAACCCTGAGTTAGTCAAGAGGATTACCGACATATACGCTTGGGAGATCGATTTCTTTACAGAATCGCGAGCCGGTGATGTTTTTAAAGTAGTTTTTGAATCTCTTTATAAAGATAATGAATTTGTCAAGTGCGGTGATATCCTTGCATCTGAATATACGCTCTGTGGCGTTCCCCATCGTGCTTTCCTTTACACTGATCCGGATGGATATACTGATTATTATGATGAAAACGGTTATTCATTACGGCGAGCTTTATTGAAGTCGCCATTGAATTACAGGCGCATATCCTCCAGCTATTCCCAAAGAAGACTTCATCCCATATATATGGTCTACCGACCGCATCTCGGGATAGATTATGCCGCATCAACAGGTACACCTGTAGTTGCGGCAGGCGATGGTATAATCAAGATTAAAGGATGGGTAAACGGTTTTGGAAACTATGTAGAGATAAAACATAATTTTGGCCTTTCAACCAGTTACGGGCATCTTAGCGGATTTGCTAAGGGGATAGTTGAGGGGCGAAGAGTTCTCCAGGGACAGGTCATTGGTTATGTCGGAGCCACAGGAATAGCGACAGGACCACATCTCGATTACAGGGTCAAAAAAAATAACCGATTCGTGAATCCTTTAAGGATGACTGTTCCGGCTTCACCTCCTGTTAAGGATGAGTACATGGGCGATTTTAAGGCCATAGTAGCTGAAAGGATGGCTGAATTGAAGAGACCTGTTGAGAAAAAGCTTTATGTTTTGAATGAATATTAAAAGCTTTTCCTGCCAATCTTGAAATAATACAGTGTCTTACCTTTATCGAACTCGGCACCATAAACTTTTTTGCGTATCCTTGCTGAGGAAACAAAAAGAAATCTCAATTAATAAAAAGTATTACAACTATCAAACCTAAAATATAATCTTTAGGTAGTTTTCTTTTCCCTGGTTAATTTGTATCCTCATCGGGCATTGAGAAAGCATTTTTGATGTGGTTTATAAGCGGTGGGCGTGTCTGAAGGTTGATGGTGATGGCATCGAACCGACATTCAATCTTTGTTTGACTGTATCGGGTAAGATAACCGCTGGCACCGACCGCTAACCGTTTTTGTTTCTGAAGCGTTATCCAGTGTTCAGGCTCTCCGAATACGCCAGTTGATGATGTTTTGACCTCGATGAAAACTATTATGTTATTTTTCTCAGCAATGATATCTATTTCAGGGCATTTCAATTTGTTATCGCCACGCCAGTTTCTTTCCAGTATCTGATAACCTTTCTTCTTAAGGTATTCCGTGGCCATATCCTCGCCTATTTCTCCTGGTTTTTTCATGGGTGGCCTTGTTTTTTAAGCCATATCGCAACCAGTGCTGTTATCATAAATGCTGTGGCTACTCTGGTTAAGACAACTATCCACCAGATGGCACCCTGAGCGATAAAAATAAGGGTGTCCTCGAATATGGCGTGGCACAACGCAAGGAATAGTGCCACAAGAAATGCCTGATTGCCGACTATTCGTCCTTTTTTGGCTTCGCCCACTAACACGCCACCACCATAGGATATACCAAAAACGATTCCCGCCAGAAGAGGAAAGACAGAATCTTTTTCGAAACCCAGACGACTTGTCAGTGGTGATATTAATTTTGTTAGTTTTTCTAACACCCCATAAGAGCGAAAAAGTTCGAGGATTATGATTAATGGCACGATGATTATAAAAATTAGCGCCATAAGTTTTAACAAACCGAAAGCTGTTTGGAGAATAAATTCCATTAAAAGTTTTCTGGCAGTATCAGATTCATCAGTGCTCCTATAAAGAGGCTGGTAACTATTCTTATAAGCAAAATCAGCCATGGACGAGCCTTCATGCGACTTATGATAGCAGTTTCCATAAAGTGGGAATGTGAAATCCCCAGCATAACCGCCAGTATTGTAACCTGCCTGATGGAAAGTCCCAACCCGGCAAAAGCAGCAATGGCCGCGTAAAGATTTACAGTCCAGCCAAGGACTACTGCTAAAGCAGTTTCGCCGGGTAATCCTAAAAATTTCATAAATGGGGAAAAATATCCAGCAAGGATCTCCAGGACTGCGATTTCTTTCAATATGGAGATAAGTATATAAACAGGAGTCATTATCTTGAAAAGTGTATAAAAAGAATACAGTCCCTGTCTTAAACCCTCATACAAGCTTTCCTTAAATGATATGCTTATCTCGGTCGAAGTATGGGTTTCGGGGGTTTCGGTCAAAATACCCTCATCAATATTCGACTAAAGAATCAATGAACTCCCAGAAATCGGGGTGAGATGTTGCCACACATTCAGCATCCTTGATAAGTGTTTCTCCTTTAGCGACAAGGCCGGCAATGGCGAAAGCCATAGCAATTCTATGGTCGCCGTATGTTGTTATCTCAGCGCCCTCAAGAGGAGTGCCGCCATCGATGGCCATCCCATCATCAAGTTCACCTATTCGAGCCCCCATCTTTCTGAGGTTAGTAACGACCGTTTTAATGCGGTCGGTTTCTTTATGCCGTAGTTCAAAGGCATCGCGGATTACTGTGGTGCCATATGCCTGAGTGGCTATTACCGCCATGATAGGTAACTCATCGATAATGGTTGGTATCATTTCGCCTACGATTCTGCGACCCTTCAGAGGTCCTGTCTTGGCGGTTATAGTACCCACCGGTTCCATGCCCTTGTAACCGGTGACCTCGAAATTCAGGTTGGCGCGCATTTTGGATAGGATATCCAGAAATCCCATTCGGGTAGGGTTAAGACAAACGTCCTCGATAAACAGTTCAGAGTTATTCACCAGAACAGCGGCGGCTACGAACATGGCTGCAGCCGATATATCTCCCGGGACTTCAATAGTCGTAGGAGTCGTGGGAGTTTGGCCGCCCGATAGGCGGAAAAGGTCGCCACGCGGGTCATTGAAAATTGATCTATTTTTCTTTTTCATCCTTCTTTCAAATTCATCGGTGACCTTTGCAGGAGCGGGACGGATTTTCTCTTTGGTATATTTAATCTTCATCAGGTCCATAAGCTTCTCAAAATGATCACGACTTGGAAAACGTTCGATCAACTCGGTTTCACCCTCAGCAAATAACGCGGCAGTAAGGACGGCACCTTTGACCTGGGATGTTGATAGAGGCATAATATACCGGATGGCCTTCAAGTCACCACCCTCTACCCTTACAGGTACTCTGAAGTTATCGCTTTCGATCCGAGCTCCCATTTTATCCAGAGGTTCGATGACCCTACGCATTGGTCGTGTTTTTAATTTAGCAGAGCCGTCGAAATATGATTCGAAGGGAAAGGCCGCTGCCAGACCTAAAAGCAAACGGACCGTTGCACTGGAATTTCCTGCATCAAGAACACCATCAGGTTTGGAAAATCCCTCAATACCCCGACCATGAACAACTAATGTGTTATCATCGGGTTTGTCATATTCTACGCCATACTGTCCGAGACAGTTCAGGGTTGATTCAAACTCCTGGCTTTTACTGCGGTTGATAATAGTGGTGTCGCCTTTGCACAGTGAACTTAAAATCGTCGCTCTATGCGAAATCGATTTGTCTCCGGGAAGGGTTATTTTTCCGTAAACTTTTTGAGCTGTTTTAATAATTTTATCCATGTCATTTATTCTTCTTATTAAAGTTTCTTTTTATATACAGTCAACTGTTTTTTACATTTTTTCAGGGGCCTCAAGTCCTAAAATGTTCAATCCTGATTTTAAAACCGTTTTTAAGCAATGGGACAGGTTTACGCGTGCTTTTTTCAGCCGGGGATCATCCGAAAGGATTTTGTCTCTCGGTGATTTGTATCTTTGAAAGTAAGTTGAAAAAAGGCTTACTGTATCTAACAAGTATGATGAGATTATATATGGTTCGTATGTTTTGGCAGCTATAACGATTTTATCAGGGAATTCCATGAGCTTTTTAGCTAACCTGTATTCCTCCGGTAACTTTAGCAGTTCATAATCGGCTTTAACATCAAGGTCTTCGCCATATTTTCGCATGACGCTTGATAGGCGGGCATGGGCATATTGCAGGTATGGCCCTGTTTGGCCGTTGAAATCAAGCATCCTATCCCAATCAAATGAAACATCGGTCTGGCGCTTTACCGACAAATTTGTAAAAACAATTGCGCCGATGCCGACCTGACTGGCCACTTGCTGTTTATTTTCAAGATCGGGATTGTTCTTTTCAATTATATTTAAGGCTTTGGCTGAAGCCTGTTTTAAGACATCCTCCAGAAATACCACATTGCCCTTACGGGTTGACATCATCTCACCAGCAAGAGTTACCCAGCCAAAACTGACATGGTGACACCGTGAAGCCCAATCATATCCCATCAGTTCCAGCGTTTTGAAAAGCTGTTTGAAATGGAGACTCTGGGCAACACCAACAACGTAAAGCAATTTATCGAATTTATAAGTGTTATAACGATATATGGCTGCGGTCAGGTCTCTTGTTCCGTATAACGATGAGCCATCTCTTTTTTTAAGAAGTAGAGGTTCCATCTCATAGTCGCTTAGGGGTATGATAAGTGCCCCCTGGCTTAACTTGGCCAAATTTTTTCTTTCGAGAAGGGATATCGTGTCAGACATCATTTTGTTATAAAAGGATTCTCCAGCAACCAATTCGAACTTTATACCCAGAAGGTCATATATCCGTTGAAAATCTTTCCAGCTTAAATCCACGAATTTTTTCCAGAGAGTAACTATCTCCGGGTCTCCATCCTCAAGTTTTTTAAAAATACAGCGACTTTCCTCCTCAAGCGATTTATCCTCTTCACTTTCTTTATGGATTTTGACGTAGAGTCGATATAATTCCTCGATAGGTTCTTTTTCCATTTTCTGTGGATCCGCCCAACGCTTATAAGCAACAACAAGTTTACCGAATTGTGTTCCCCAATCGCCAAGGTGGTTTATTCCTACGACCCTGTATCCAAGATGTTTGAATATATTTTTCAACGATGCTCCCAACACAGTTGAACGAAGGTGGCCTATTCCCATTGGCTTGGCTATATTGGGTGATGAATAATCGATGACCACAGTTTTACCCTGGCCGATGTTGTCTTTTGCGAAATCGCTCCCCTTGGAAAAAATCTCATGGCAAATGTATTTAATTACTTCTTTTTTATCAAGTTTAAAATTCAGGTAGGGCCCTTTCACAGATACCGAACAAATAGATGGCTCAGTCGAAATTGAACTTTTAAGTTCTGTTGCTATCAAATTTGGGTTCTTTTTTAAGGACCTCGATAGATTATGGCATGGCCAACCATAATCTCCCCAGCTTTCATCCGGTGGCATTTCCAAAGAATCACATATTTCTTGAAAAGGTAAACCAGTAGCTTTTTCCAGACAATCGCATATATGTTTCTTAAAAGGATTCAACCTAAGAACACTCCCTTGCAGATGATATCAGCAGGTCCGGTCTGGCCGATCATTCCCGTTGTGAAATCCCAGTCCAGCTCAAGTTTTCCGCCTTCTGTGACAGCAACAGCTTTTCTATGGAGGAGGCCTCGTATTACTCCCACGGCCAGGCAAGCTGCCGCTCCGCTACCACAGGCCTTTGTAACTCCTGTACCCCTTTCGTAGGTTCTCATTTCGAAGCATTTGTGATTGATAGCCTTTAAAAAATGAACATTCACCCCATCAGGAAACAAACTGCAATGACAAATATAATATCCTGCACCTTGCCAGTCAAAGTCAAAATTGTTGACAGATATGATAGCATGAGGGTTTCCTATACTTACACAATCGGCGAGGATTTTCCGTTGACCGTATTTCATCTTTATTCCAAAGGCAAGACCGTCGTGATTTATCAGACCTACCGCCTTAGCTGAAAAATCTGGCGGTCCCAGCGCTGTTCTGATTTTGGCATGACTACCTTTTACCGAAACGACCTCTGCCTCGAACTTGCCTGCCGGTAGTACCAGTAAAAACTTTTTTCTGGATGGGTATCTCAAGCTTTTCAAGAATAAAGCGGCCTGCCTTATGCCATTTCCGCACATTTCCGCTGGGGAACCATCACGGTTGAGAATACGCATTTTAAATGGCGGTTTTGCAGTATCAACGATAATCAAACCGTCAGCACCTATACCCATTGAGGTGTCCGAAACCTCTTTGGCTAATTTTTTAAGAGAGTATTTTTCAACATTTTTTGCCTCGATAAATATGTAACAGTTACCAAGGCTTCCCATTTTAAAAAATGGTAAGGGCTTAAAGCTCATAGGCATTATGTCGTGAAAGAATTAATTAGCCGAAGCTATAACTTTTGCTAAACGTTTTACTCCTTCCCTGATATTTTCCTCGGTCGCATTGCAGAAGTTCAGCCTAAGTGTTGAGTCATCCGGTTTCTCACTAAAAAAGAATTTACCTGGTACATAAGCTACACCGGCTTTGATCGCTTTAGGTAAAAGTTCTGTAGCGTTTATTGTCTTGGGGAGCTTTAGCCAAAGAAATAGACCACCCTCCGGCTCGGTCCAGCTGACGTCATCACCGAAATATTCCTTTAACATCTTTATCATAAAATTACGTCTAATACCATAAACTTTCTTGATAAGCTCGATATGCGGTTCGAGATGGCCGGCAGATGCGAATTCGCTGATAACGAATTGAGTGAAGGTATTTGTGTGCAGATCGCAAGCTTGTTTCATCCGTTCAATAATTTTTTGCACATTTGGTTCCGAGGCTATCCAACCTATGCGCAGACCCGGCGAAATAAGCTTGGAAAAAGTCCCCAGTTGTATGACACATTCTTTGCCGATGGTTTTCAATGAGGGCACATGTTTTCCTGTAAAGCGAACTTCGCCATATGGGTTGTCATCAATAACAGGACACCCATATTTCCTCGATAGCTCTACGAGTTTTTCCCTGCGTTTTAACGATATG
This sequence comes from candidate division Zixibacteria bacterium 4484_95, assembly GCA_002085375.1. GTDB lineage: Bacteria > Zixibacteria > MSB-5A5 > UBA10806 > 4484-95 > 4484-95. The sequence continues at coordinate 7,318 of NATP01000055.1, forward strand.
GTTCTGCCTGTTGGGTTCTGAAAATTTGAAACAACATAGATGAAGCGGGGTTTATATTCTTTCATCTTATTCTCGACATCCTCGGGTATAATACCCTCATCGTCGGTTTTAACCGAAATGAATTTTACCCCGTAAAACGAGAATGCCTGAAGCGCCCCGAGGTAAGTGGGGGTTTCCGTTAACACAACTGATTTTGGGTCGAGGAATACCCGACCTAATATATCAAGCGCTTGCTGAGCCCCAGCTGTCACCTGGATACATTCAGCACTGATGTCAATGTCCTGTTGTTTGAGCCGCGAGGTTATTAAACTCAGCATTTGCTTGGTGCCCGATGTGAGAGAATATTGAAGGGCTTGAGTCCCATATTTATCGATAACATTGATGCAAGCTTCCTTGATCTTCTCTAACGGGAATAAATCTGGTGCCGGTAAACCCCCTCCAAAGTTTATAACCCCCGGCTTTGATGAATCTTTAAGTATTTCCCTGATTATTGAACTTTTCAACTCAAGCGCATTACGTGAGAACCGCCATCCTTTGACTATGTTCTCTATTTCCTGTATTGCTCCACCCATATCTACACCTACCTTCTATTTATATTTCACAGAGAACATAATTAAATATTGGTATTGTAGCAAGAGAAAAACATCATGATATTGTGTAATGAGATTATGCAGCTCTGTAAAGCTTTGCGTGTGAGGATTTGGCCGTACAATTTAAAGATATAGCTTGAAATCAAATTACCAGTTTTCTACTTTTCATATATGCGTGTATTACTTCTTAATCCTCCCTATAAAGCGCTTAAACATGCCGGCTTGGGGTTATCATTTCCGCTGGGCCTGGGTTACCTTGGAACCGCCCTGAAAAAAGCGGGTATCGATGTTTCAGCCCTTGATGGCGCCGCTATCTCACCGCCGGTTGAAATTGAAAGTGGGGTTTTGCGATACGGTTTAAGCTCACAGGAATTAAGACAACGTATAAAAGATATTAAGCCTGACTTAGTTGGTATCGGCTGTTTTTTTTCCTCACGTTTTTCTGCGGTGCTGGAGGCGGCGCAGGTAGTAAAAAGTATAGATGATAAAATTATTACTGTTACCGGCGGAGTTCATCCCTCATTGATGCCTAAAAGCGTATGCGCCCATTCTGAAATTGACTTTGCCGTGATGGGCGAGGGTGAACGTAGTTTTGTGGAGCTTATAAAGGCTATTATTAACAGGGAAAATTTCGATAATATCGACGGCCTGACTTTTAAAAGAAGTGGCAAGGTGATTGTAAATCCCAAAACCTCCTTCATCAAAGACCTTGACAATCTCGGTTTTCCTGCCTGGGAACTATTTGATATGGAGCGATATCTGAACCTTGGGGAGCGTCGTTGGGGATTAGGTAAAGGACGTTATGCACCGATGATAACCTCGCGGAGCTGTCCTTATAGGTGCATTTTTTGTGAAATTCATTCAATCATGGGCCCTAAATACCGTTCCCGCTCTCCGGATAATGTAGTCGATGAGATCGAGGTTCTGGTGAACCGGTACAAAGTTAATGAGATTTCTTTTGAGGATGATAATCTAGCTTTTGATAAGGATAGATTTGTGCAAATCTGTAAGGGTATAGTAAACCGGAAGATTAAAATCAGATGGAATACTCCTAACGGTGTCCATGTAGGTTCGCTGGATGAAGATTCGCTTGGGTGGGCAAAAGCCTCAGGTTGTGATTCTTTGAACTTAGCCATAGAATCGGGCGACGATTTCATAAGGAACCAGGTCATAAGAAAAGGGTTGAAAAAAGAAAAAATTTATGAGGTTGTAGAATTCTGTCATAAAATTGGGATCAAACCCAATGCTTATTTTGTGATTGGCATACCCGGTGAAACCGAGAGCTCCATTGCCAAAACCCGGAAATATATTGAAGATCTCAGGCTTAACAATCTTTCGATTTTTATCGCTACACCCATACCGGGTACAAGACTGTTTGAAGAATGTAGAGATAAAGGATACCTGGACAGCAAATCTTTTGAAGAAGATTTTACCGATTACAAAGCCGCTATTTTCAGCCAGCCATTGATTGAAACAAAAGAGTTCGATAAATTTAAAGTCAGGATATGGCAGCACAAACTCTTTATCGCTTATTTCAAAACCACTCTTGCAGATAAATTTTTCTGGTGGTTGTTCACGAATCCTCGAGCCTGGGTAGCAATGGTAATAAAAATATTTTTATATACCATTCTGGGGGACATACTAAGTTTTAAGCTTACCAGGAAGATAAGAGATGTGGTAAAAAGATAGCGTATGATAATTTTTATAAATAAACGTCCTTTCAAATCGCTTGCCTGATAAGTTTTATTTATCTATAATGATTTTGTGATTTATATTTATTCAGGAGGTTTTGCCGGGGTCTAATTTGTTGGTTGGCATCTTGTATTTAAATTTCAATACGGATTTTTGGCAATGATATCCCCATGTTTAATGTCAAATAGCCTTGAATGGATTGTTATCTTATGGAAAATATAGGTGATAAGGAACATAAACTGGTTATCGGCAGGCTGTATATTTATTGTCCTTGGTGTGCCACTGAGCTTGTCGAGTTGGTTATCGACGGCAAGACGCGGAGAAAATGCCCTAGATGTGATTTCGTTTATTACAGAAACCCCATTCCAGCCGCCGGTGCTATCGTCGAGAAAGACGGCAAGATTCTTCTGGTTAAGAGGAAGTATCCTCCTTATGTTGGTGACTGGTGTTTACCTGCTGGTTTCATGGAGTATAATGAATCGCCCGAGCAGTGCTGTGTGCGTGAGATAAAGGAAGAAACCGGCTTAACGGTGAATCTCAAAAGCAGTTTTAAAACCTATTCAGGTGACGATGACCCGAGAAGCCACGCTGTATTAGTATTGTATTTGGCTGATATCACTGGTGGTGATATTGAGCCTGGGGATGATGCCAGTGAGGTGAAATTTTTTGCTATGGATAAACTTCCCCGAAATATTGCATTCGAGGCTCATCGCCGGGCGATTTCAGATTATATCGAATTTAAAAATAGTGGAAAGTTTCCAAAACCGAATGAGTAGAGTACTGGCAGTAGATATAGGTGATGTCCGTGTTGGTCTTGCGATATCCGACCGTTCACATACCCTTGCCTCGGGTTATGGATATTTAAAGTTTAGAAGTTATGATGAGCTCATTGATAGACTTCTGGCAATTGCCGAAGATGAAGATGTAACTGAATTTGTTATAGGATTGCCATTGAATATGAACGGCAGTCGTGGAGTGCAGGCTGGCAAAGCCGAGAAACTGGCGGATTTGTTGAAATCAAGAACACAACTTCCAGTTCACCTTATTGATGAGAGATTGTCAACAGTTGAGGCCACCAAGCAGCTTCACGCATCAGGTAAAAAAGCCCGCAAGGGTCGGCTTGACGAAGTTGCCGCCACCATTATACTTCAGGTGTTTTTAGATGGTGAAAAAAACGAATGACATCAGGTTTGAGCTTAAAGATAAACTCTGGTGGTGGGGTTCAAATATACTTGGCTTTATCGCTTCGGTGGTTCTCATCGTTTCTTTCGTGCTTACATTGCCTTTTCGCAATTACGGTTCGGCGGGTATGCGTTTTGCCGTGAGATTGATTTTTGTCTGTTTTCTTATAGGTGTGTTTGTTGGCTCCTACTTATACTACATTCCACATCAATCACCAGATTTTGGGAACAAGACAAAGTATTTTATAGTCAACCGTGGTGACACAGTTTACGATATTGGCCATAAGCTTTATAAAATGGGTGCGATATCCGGTGAATTCAGCTTCGTTGTCTTTTCCAGACTGTTAGGACATTCGCGCAAATTGAAATCGGGACGGTATGCAATAAAACCCAAAACCAGCATGTCTGAAATCTTCAGGATCCTAACAGAAGGGGCGGCGGTTCCGTTTAATATCACCATTCCAGAGGGTTTAACCGTCGCACAGACCGCTGATTTATTGGATCGTCAATTAAACTTTAATAAAGATGAATTCTTAAGAATATGTTCAGATAAAAAGCTTGACCTCAGTTTTTACGAGGCGGTGATAATGGCCTCCCTGATTGAGAAGGAGGCGATGATTGATGATGAAAGACCGCTTATATCAGCGGTTTATCATTCGCGTCTTAAAAAAAGGATGCGTCTCCAGTGTGACCCTTCTGTAATATATGCGCTTGGCGGTTTAAACCGTCCCCTTTATTATAAAGACCTTGAGATCAATTCGCCATATAACACCTACAGATATTATGGCCTTCCACCCGGACCGATTTGCTCACCGGGGAAAGCCTCACTTGAGGCAGCAGTCAACCCCGCTGATGTGGATTACTTATATTTTGTTGCTAGAGGAGACGGGTCTCATATCTTCTCGGTTACAAATCGCGAGCATATAAACGCCAAAAATAGGATAAAAAGAGCCAAGCGTTTGGGGCTATTACCTTAGAAAGTCATGATGAAATTGTATATTGATACTTATAGCGATAGAAAATTCGGCAAACTGGTGGTTGCGGTGACTGAAAAGGGCCTGCGACTTTTCAGTTATGGCGAGAAAACAGCCCTGAAAAAGTTTATAAAACACGCCAAAAAATATAATCTTATGCCGGTTGAGGGAAATGGTAAAACCAGAAATATCAAGAAACAACTGATTGAATATTTCCATGATAAGAGGAGATCTTTTTCTGTGAAGTTGGATATTGGTTATCTCAGCCCGTTTACACGAAGAGTTCTCAAGGCGGCTTGCAAAATCCCTTACGGGGAAATAGCGACTTACGGGCAACTTGCTTGTAGGGCCGGATCGCCTGGCGCCTCAAGAGCAGTTGGCCAGATGATGGCTAAAAACCCTATTCCGATAGTTATCCCCTGCCATCGTGTAATTGGCTCTAATGGCAGTCTCACGGGTTTCGGTGGCGGGCTTGGCCTGAAAAAGAGATTGCTTGAAAAAGAGGGGATAGTTGTGAGGAAGGGGATGGTGGTAAGAGATTAAAATATAAGTTTTAAGAAAGTCGATAAAGTAGAATAGCTTGGGTTAATATGATCCTCAAAGGCATAGACTGGATTTGTGCTAGGATTTTGAGAATTTTATGCAGGGGGTTTTAAGATGCGCACTTTAATTACCTTACTTACAGCTTTCTTATCGTGTTTGTTATTCCTCCAGCGCCTCCACGTTGGCACGGGGTATAATTGCTTTTTTGCCATCGGCAAACTCGACCTCTAATACTCTGGCATATGATTCAGACTCAAGTTTCTGCAAAGGGGCTGGTAGGCTAGCAACTTTACCCAGCTTGCCAAAATACGGCTCACGGATAACCCTTATGGGAGAACCGATGGTAAGTCCAACATTTTCCTGAAGTTGAATAGTGTCCTCTTTGGAGATATCGCCTTTAAGCGGTATAACAACCTCGGGTCTGATAACACCAGCTCGTATCTGTGTAGCGCCGTTAATACAGGCCATTTCTCCCTCTTTCGACTTTAACAGGTCAAAGGTTTTCTGAGCCATCATGATCTCTCCGAAACCCTCGGTTACCACAAGAGTGATTCCTTTTTCCTCCTTACCGGTGATGGCTACGCCGAGGTCATAACCTAAGAAGTCGCGAAGGTCCTTATCATCGAGACCACCAACAACAATCCCAACTGCTCCTACAGAGATGGCCTTATGAAGACCACCTGCTGTTACAAGCGCTCCGCCTACCAATACACATCCTTTGCAGGAATCGTCGATCTCCTTTTCAGTTAGGATATCATTAACAGAACTGGAGATAACCTTAATGGGACCGTGAACCTCACCACCAATGCCAAAAATCCCTTGAACGAACGCTCCCCAGGTTGTAACAGCTACACCCTCATTTTCAAAAACCTCTGTCACTTCCCCTTCAAGATAAGCTCTTACTTCGACAGGCATTGGAGCACCGCGCAAAAGAACCTGACCTGTAATGCGGGATATATTCTCAATCGTGCCAGTTATCTTAGCTTTGGCCACCGATGTAAACAGGCCGAAAAACGATTTTGATTTGGCGATTATTTCGCCCTGTTCAACCTGTTCTCCCTCTTTTTTAATCATCGCCTCAAAAACATCTTCCGGAGGAACACCTAGGATATTAGCCACATTTATCGGTTCGACTGGTCCAGGAAGCTCGGTACGGGCAACTACCGTATCAGGAGTGACCTTATCACCAAGAGAAACGACCACATCGCCTTTTAACGGCAGGATTCTGTTTTTTGTTATCTTTGTTTTATTGGTTACCCTTAAACCCGGTGTGTATGCGTGAGTCATAAACTTCCCTATCCTTTCAAAAAACTATCATCAACTCTAAAACATGTTCATACATTTTAAATCAGTATAATAAATAATATCGCCAAAGCAAATGATTTTATTGGACTGTTTTTTTATCATGCTTTTTAAGTTAAGACTATTTAAAAATAATACCATATTGTTTCATACTGTTTTATATCTTCTCCTAATTTCTCCAACCTTTGCAAGTAATTAAGAATGGGAACATCAATCCCGACATAAGATTTCTGCCGCCTGATATTTTTTTCCCAGGGATGGAATTCATACAAACGCGAGCCATCAGGTAAAATAGATATTACGTCACGATGCTGAATGGCACGCAGATAATTTTTACCCAGAGCTGGAACATTATAAACTGCTTCATCTGTTCGAGTTAAACCGGGAAGAAGTCGTGCCTCTTCTTTTTGCTCCTGTAAAAGCCTCGCAATCGGCACACGATAATCCACTGTCTCATCTTTACCTTTAGTGTTAAATGTGTAATAAGGTTCGATACCGATTCGTTTCAGTAGACGTCTTAAAAGCGCCGCCTCGAACCTTCGCGAAACAAAAAATGTGAAAACATTTTGATTATAAACGTTAATTTTGTGATTACGAAGTCGTTCAACAACCTCGAACATCTCAGGAGTAACCTCGTATGGATGTTCAACATGTGTTACAACTGAGATTTCACGGTGCGCCGGCTGACGCAAACTTCCCAGAAATTCCACCACCGTTTCAGTTATACGCATCGGTATTGTAACAGGTGTGCGAGTACCGATTCTAATCCTCTCAATATTTGGAATCTTTGCCAATTCCTGCAAAATCCAGAATAATTTCTTATCGCCAATACCAAGCGGGTCTCCACCGGTTACCAGAACTTCGTGTATGGCGGGATGGTCTTTTATCCAGTTGATAGCTTCCAATATTTTCTTTTTTGAAGCTAATGCACCCTCAGCCAAGACCTCGTCTATCTCCCAATTGCGCTGGCAATATACGCATATCTGCGGGCAGGAATTGTAGGGTTTTAAAATGACAATGGAGGGATAGCGTCGTGTAACCAAGTCAATGGGGCTGGTATCTCTCTCTAACATAAAATCAAATGAACAGTGGAAATTGTCTTTGTTAACTGAGACAAAATCGACATAGGATCTCGATGGGATGACCTGAGCGCGTACGGTTCGGTCATGACCATTCCCATTCTCATCCATTAAAGAGAGGTAATATGGCGTTATACCAAAAGGTAGATGAGTTTCCTCAACAAGCTTCAATGCCTCTTTTTCCGAATCAGACAGCGGGATTAAATCGAAAAGTTGCGTTGGCTTTTTCACGACCTTACGGAGATGCCAGCGCCAATCATGCCAATCTGAGTCACTACCGCCAAGTTGAGAGAGCACCTTTTTCTTGCGTTTCTGCCTGTATTCGATAATATTTTTCTCCAACCCATGTCTGAATCTGGACATCTGTTTTTCGACATGCTGCCAGAGTTTGTCAAGCTCTTCTGAGCGGGCTAAGGCAGCTTCTTTTCCCTGCAAATCATTATCGATATAAAAATCCCCTGGAGCAACGCCCGGCCCTTTTCCCCTGACGCCCATAAACAGGTGATACATTTCTGCATAAAAACCTTTTTTGAGGTCAGGACGGGGAATATCTTTGGCGATGTCATATACCGCCTGCATCACACTAAAACCAGCAAGCATATCCGATCTCTGCTTTATTATACTCTTTAGGGCTCGAACGCAATCTCTCACTCGAACAACCCTTCCCTCAAAGAGAACTGTCTCGCCAGAGTATGTATCATACTGGATGTTGTTTATCATTCTAAATAAACGTTCGCGGGCAACCTCGAGATTGGCGGAGTTGGAAATCGGCGGCAAAAAGTCACCTATTGCTTGTTTCAGTAAATCTAAATTGTAACTTCCTGATTTATTTCCCTGCTTCATAACAACTTCCCCTGAAATGTTATTGATAATGTATTATAACACATTAATCAGTATATTGCAACAATCTTAGCCAGTTTCAAGAGCAAGACAAAGGCATAATATGACACATCAATATTACTAACTTGTATTATTCATAAACTTTCTTAATTTTAAGAAGTGGCTTGGGCGTCCTGCCCAAGAATCACCGGCAAAAATGCCGGTGCTACATTGCCGACAATTAAATTCTTTCAGACAACTTAAAAACACTTCGTAATTTTAATAGGTTCCACATCCTTGACGTTACTATATTACAGTCCAATGAATTAACAAGCACTTACTTAAATGTTAAAATATGGTTGTGAATTATTAGGACTAACTAAAATAATAAGAGATATTAAGCTTTATTTATATAAATGTCTTACATGTTCTATGAATATAATCTCTTGCATAATTAAAAAAACCGCCATCCTTACTTGGTAAAAAATGGCGGTTAATTCGTAATGCGAGAAATTTAATACTGCTTTATCAAACTTTCCAGTTCCTTTGCAGGATAGTTTTCCATCTCAAGCATCCACTCTTTAAGTTTTTCTACACGGGTTTTGGCGTCGGTGGGAAGGTTAAATGGGCGGCCACGCCCATCAAGTATGACTCCTACAACACCACCGGAAATAGTGCCTTCTATCCGGTTACCTTTGCCACGACCAAGGTTAAAACCTCGTGCCGGATTGAATTCAGCCTTTGCCTTCAAAGGTAAACCATCCTTACCCAATCCCAGCTTGATTAGCTTCATCTGGCCAAACATGATACTTCCCTCTTCGATTTTGCCATCGGGTAACTCGATTTTATAGCTCATTACCTCACGGCCCTCTTTACCCTCACCAACTGGAGCTATACATACCCCCAGATGAATCAAGCAGTCTTTATTAAACACCTCAGTCGCTGCTTTTTTATGCAAGGTTGATAAAACACCCAGCTGGGGCATCATAAAGATTGAATCGACCGCTAGACGGGTGACACCCTCCGGCAGGAAACCATCGACAAGCATCATCGCAGCTTGCTGGCGACGTGGGGCGTGGGAGAGAACACCCCCTGAACCAACCAGCATGTCAAGGCTCATCATGTTTACAAGCGTTGCCCCTGATGTTGTTTGTTCAAAAGCATCGGCGATGGTGCGCTGTTGCTGGACACCTTTTAAAACAGTGGCAAATGATTTATGCTGGACAAATGCCAGCCTCAAAGCCTCCTTGGCAATAGCCTGCTCCATGATCAACTCCTCCAGCATCTGAGGAATGGTTGTTGGTCGGATCATTTTGTTTTTTATGCGGTTACGAAGGTTACGCTCATCCATGTTAAATGGCACCCAGCGCATTACGTTGGGGAGAGTTGCCTCGGCAAACACGTTCGATATTGAATAACTCATTCCAAGGTTGGCTGACACGGTTCGATTGAATATCCCCTCGCTGCCTTCAGGACGAAAGACACTGAAAATATCTGTGGTAGCACCACCTATATCTACGCCTACTGTTTCTATGTTTTCAAGGTCGGAGATAGTCTTGATAATTAGTCCAACCGCTCCGGGAGTCGGCATGATAGGGGCATCGGTCCAGGACATAAGTTTTGAATAACCGGGAGCTTGGGCCATAACATGCTCCATAAACAGGTCATGGATTTTCTCACGTGCTGGTATTAAGTTTTCTCGTTCAAGGACCGGCCTTAAGTTGTCAACTATGTCCAGGGCGGTTTTGTCTTTAAGGGATTCCGACACAGCCTCACGAGCATCAACATTACCAGCGTAAATAACGGGTAAATTGTAACTGGAGCCAAGACGAGGTTTTGGGTCAGCAGCACTTATTAACTCGGCCAGCTCAACAACATGCGTAGTTGTACCGCCATCAATTCCTCCAGAGAGTAAAATCATATCGGGGCGAAGGTGGCGGATACGCTCAATTTGCTCGTGAGGCAAACGTTTATCATTAGAGGCTATGACATCCATAACAATCGCCCCAGCACCGAGAGCCGCACGTTCAGCAGATTCAGCGGTCATCGAGCGCACTACGCCAGCTACCATCATCTGTAAGCCACCACCGGCAGAGGAGGTTGAGATATAAATATCGGTACCCGTTTTTTCTTTGGATGGCGATATTATTTTGTTTTCTTCATCCAAAATCTTTCTACCGGTAAGCTCCTCAACCTCTCCAATAGCATTCAAAACGCCCATAGTTACATCCTCAAAAGGAGCCTCCACCGTAGTAGGGGCTTCACCACGAACAATAAGACGGTATTCGCCATCATGATACTCTATCAAAATAGCCTTGGTTGTAGTGGAACCACAATCGGTGGCCAAAATCACCTTTATGTCTTCTTGACTAAGTCCTTTCATCAGCACCCTCTATCGTTAAACCTACATAATCAAAAACAAACCCTAATATCATAATTTATAATATCAAAGTCAATTAAAATCCAATCTGGAAGCTCCTCTATATGCTATTTAAGTTGTAAACACTTTACGAATATCTTTATGAAAATCCACATTACGCTAAATTAATTCATAAGGTGTTTTTAAAAATCTCAAGTATTCCTGTTTTGTCGATAGGGCGAGGATTATCCAGGTAGTTTTTACCGTGCCCGTATATCTTGATTATATCGTCAGCCATTATCTCGAATTTTTCATCACCTATGCCTAGATCAGAAAAGCGAAGTAATCTTTTGACCGAATCCAGAAATTCCTTCATAGCATCAATACTCTTCGCAGCCGCCTGTTCAACGGATTCATCTTCGAATCTCAGATCGAAAATATTCATACCCATCTCCATAAACTTCTCCGGTCGGGCAACGGAGGTATATTTCATTAAAGCCGGCATAAGAAGGGCAAGCCCGCAACCGTGTGAGATGTCGTAGTGGCCCGAAACAGCATGCTCTAATGCATGAAGAGGAAAACCACCACCGCGACCAATATTTATCAGGCCTGAAAGAGCCAATGTGGAGGACCAGGACAGATGTGAACGTGCCTCGATATCACGGGGGTTTTTGATAGCTAAGGGCAAGTAGTGTATAACGGTTTTAACAATCGATTCGGAGAGACGGTCCTGGAGGTAGGCCGTGCTTGTACCGGTGAAATACGATTCTAACACATGGCTGATAATATCGATACCGCCATCAATCGTGTAATCCTCGGGGCAGGTAAATGTCAATTCTGGATCAACAACTGATAAAGCGGGGAAAAGGGCATTGCTGAATATACCGGCTTTTTCATTGGTTTCGGAGTTGGTGATTATTCCCCCACTATCAGCCTCGGAACCTGTGGCTGCGACAGTTGGCACACATACAAGCGGTAGAGCTTTTCGCACCGGTATATATGTCTCGCCCTCTCCAGAATACACATGGTCCCAAACCGGTCTTTTTGATACTGCCACCGCGGCAATACCCTTGGCAGCATCCATGGCTGAACCACCACCTAAACCCACCACAAGGTCACATCCTTCATCACGAGCCAATTTACCACCTTCATCCACGGTCTTTGCCCGTGGATTGGGTTCTATTTTTTCGAATACAACCGGTTTGACATTTACCTCTTTAAGAATACCTATGACCTTATCAAGGATACCTGTCTGGCGCATGGCTTTCCTGCCGGTGACTATTAAGGGTTTGCTCCCGATTTTTTTAATCTCTTTGCCAAGTTTCTTTATCTCACCGGCGCCAAATATTATTTTTGTGGGTAGGATAAATTCGAAATTAAGCATCTCACCTCCATATTCTTAAAAGATAATAATAGGATTTTTACATAACAATAGCAAGTGGTCTCGTAAAAGGAAAGTAGGTCAAAATCCATGTGATTTTGATAAATATACTATAATATTCAAGAGCACAGGGCTCTTGACCTACTACTGATGATTATTTTTTTCCGATTCAATCAAGCCATCTTTGAGCCTGATTATACGATGACAACGGCTGGCGATATTCATATCATGGGTTATGGTAACCACTGACCTGCCGGCCTGGTTAAGCTTTTCGAAAAGGTCAATGATTTCACCACCGGAGCGGGAATCGAGGTTGCCGGTTGGCTCATCGGCTAAGATAATTTCAGGGTCGTTGGCCAGCGCCCGGGCTATGGCTACTCTCTGCATTTCACCGCCGGAGAGTTCGGTGGGTTTGTGCTCAGCCCTGTCGGCAAGGCCCACCGAGGAAAGACATTCCATTATCTTCTCCTTGCGGATTCTCCCTGGTTTGCCGGCAAAAATTAGAGGCATCTCGACGTTTTCATAAGCGGTGGCGTATGTCAGAAGGTTGAAATTCTGGAATATAAAACCGATTTTTTTATTTCTTATAGAGGCAAGTTTATGGATATTCATATCCTCGACAGGTTGACCGTCAAGGTAATATTTTCCCGAGGTCGGTATATCCAGACAACCTATTATATTCATCAGGGTTGATTTCCCCGAGCCAGAGGGGCCTATTATGGCAAGGAATTCACCCTTATTGATATCAAGGTCGACTCCTCTTAAGGCTTTGACCTCTATCCTGCCGGTTTGGTAGGTTTTGGTTATTTTTTTTAACGAAATCAATTTACCGTTGTCCATCTACTCATACCTCAACGCTTCAACCGGATTGATCGATGCCGCCTTTCGGGCAGGGAAGAAGCCCGCGACAAAACCTATTATGGATAAAGTTATTACTGTTATAATAGCAACAGGCCAGTTTACGGTGGGCTGGCTCAATAACTCCAATGGCCCCTCCAGCGGTAACATTCGGAAAAGCTTGCATACCACCATGCTGAAAAGTATCCCCAATAGCCCACCTGCAAAGGCAATCGCCAAAGCCTCCGCCATAAACTGGAAAAGGATATGTTTTTTCTCGGCTCCAAGCGCTATTTTTGTGCCGATTTCTCTTGTTCTCTCTCGTACCGCCACATACATGATATTGGCCACACCCACACCGGCGATAAGTAGAGTCATACCGCCAATGAACCACATGAAAAGATTGATGCCGAAAAACGCCTTTGATGTGACTTCTGCCTGTTCTTTAACATCCCAGAACCAGAGAGCGTGTCTGTCGTTAGGATCGAAACGGTACTTAGCTCCGAGAAGCTTAAATAATGACTTTTCAACATCCTTCGTATCAACTCCCTCTTTGACCGAGTAAACGAAATTATCGAAATACGGGTCACCGAATATCATCACAAATGACGAAGCCGGAATCACCAAGTAGTCTTCATCCGGACCATGATAGTTGGAGTTCTGCAGTTTTTTCACCATTACACCTATAACAGTAAATGGAATACCATTCAGCAAAATGACCTCACCAACAGGGTCTTTATCGCCGAAAATCTCTTTGGCCACTCCAAATCCCAGATAAACAACCCGCCTTTTATGTTTGAAATCGAGTTCGTTTATGAAGCGACCGCCAACTTGAGCATAATGCGAACGGAGCTCTTCAAATTCAGGATAGACTCCGCTGACAAGCTTTGATATCTGTTTCTTGCCGTATTCTACAACGACACCCCACCTGAGATATTCACCGGATATCTTGTCTATTCCAGGAGCACCTTCTTTGATTAAATCCAAATCCTCGGGCACGAAATGAATTATCCTTCCCTGGGGAAGGCCCTCATAAACCAGGGTGGTTTGTCCGGGCCACAATATTACTATACCTTTGCCAAGGCCGTAAGTGGATTTCATCATCTGCTTTTCCAGGCCCACGCTAAATGCCATTAGAAGCGTAATGGAGATCGTGCCCCAGGTGATACCCGCAACAGTCAGTGCCATTCGCAGTTTCTGCGATTTGAACTCTCTTAATATGACCTTGATAAATAACATCGCATTAAAGCCTTAAAGCCTCGACCGGATTTAGTTTTGAGGCTCGCCTAGCGGGGAAAATACCAGCAATCAAGCCGATTGAACCTATTACCCCCACAGCTACAAGTACAGCATCGATCGAAATGACAGGGTTGCCGACATATTCGCCCAATTTCAAAAGTGGGAAGCCAGCCACGAACAATTTGGCTATTAAGAATCCAACAAATCCACCGATGGCAGCAATCATCAACGACTCGGCAATTATCTGGCTCATAATATGTGCTCGGGTTGCCCCAAGAGCCATCTTGATGCCGATCTCTTTAGTTCTCTCTTTTACAACAACATACATAATATTAGCGGTACCAATACCCCCTACTATCAAGGTGAACACACCTATAATCGCTAAGAATATCTTGAAACCCTCAAAAAACGGTTTCCACTGTTTCTCTGATTCATTGGTATCCCAGACACCTAATGCCTCCTTATCCTCCGGGTCGAACTGATATTTTCTACCCAGAACCTTGTAGAGTTTCTTCTCAACCTCAGAGGATCTCGT
>NATP01000056.1 GCA_002085375.1 candidate division Zixibacteria bacterium 4484_95
AACGTTTCGAAATCAAGGCCGCAGTCAAGCATTGCCCCAACAATCATATCGCCTGAAGCACCACATATCGAATCAAAATAAGCTGTTTTCATAAGATGGCCACCATTAATTTGTTAATGTAATCTATTGATATTGCCATAGGCAAATATTTTTACTACATTTACCTTTGAGCTAACTTTGAAGGTTATTATTGCCAACCCATGACCCTATCGTGTTTTATTTTTCACAATCAGACTCGCTGCACAGGCAGCCCCGAAACCATTGTCGATATTAACCACCACAACACCCGGTACACATGAATTCAACATACTCAATAACGCTGATAAGCCATTAAAAGATGCGCCATAACCTACTGATGTTGGTACGGCGATTACCGGGACATCCACCAACCCACCCACGACGGAGGCTAATGCTCCCTCCATACCGGCGACCACGATAATTGCTTGGGCTTCATCGAGTTTATCTTTGTATGCCAAAAGCCTGTGTATGCCAGCCACGCCAACATCAAAAATACGTTTAACCTCAAGGCCCATCGCCTCGGCGGTTACAGCCGCTTCTTCGGCAACCGGAATATCTGATGTGCCAGCAGAAATCACCAGAATTTTCCCGTAATTGATTTTTTGTTTTTGTCTCTTGGGAATGCGGATTATCCTAGCATCCGGGTTAAATGTTGCATTGTGAAACCTGTTTTTGATTTTTTGGAATGTTTTATTGTCAGTACGAGTTATAAGCACCTCAATGCCAGTCCTCTTCATTCGTGATGCCATCTTCTCTATCTGGACGGCGGTCTTACCGGGTGCATATATCACCTCTGGTATGCCTGTACGTAATGTTCGATGATGGTCTAAGATGGCAAAGCCGAGGTCCTCGAAAGGAAGATTTTTCAATCTCTCAAACGCTTTACCGGGATCAACCTTACCTGATTTTACATCCTGAAGTATCTTCTTTATTTTCTGTGGATTCATATCCTTTATCTATCAATTCTTGCTTGTAGTTTTCAAGCAGTTTTCTGATACCCTCCTCGGAGGTTAACATAACTATTTTAGCTCTAATTTTCGATGCTTCCGGTAGATCTTTCAGATACCATGTAAGTTGGTTTCTCATACGTATCAACCCGGGCCAGGAACCATATCTCTGGATCGACAAGTGCAGGTGTTCCAAGGCGGTTGATATTTTTATGGTTACGTCCGGTTCGGGCAGGATTTGACCTGTCTGGAGGTAATGCTTTATCCTTTTAAATATCCAGGGCTTTCCGAATGAAGCCTGGCAAACCATCACAGCATCACAACCGGTCGTGTCGAACATAAGTTTTGCTTTTTGGGGCGAGTCAATATCGCCGGAGCCAATAACGGGTATATCAACGGAGTGTTTAACCTCTCTGATAAGCGACCAGTCTGCTTTGCCGGCAAATCCCTGAACTTTGGTGCGAGGGTGAAGACATACCGCTGATATACCATTATCTTTAGCTATCTTGGCAACCTCAACTCCCACTATATTATTATTGTCCCATCCGGAGCGATATTTAACGGTCACTGGTAATGTTACTGCATCCACAACCTTTTTAATTATTTTTTCCAGCATGGGCAGATTAAGAAGCAATGAGGCTCCTCCATTTTTACCTACAATCTTTTTAGCAGGACAGCCGAAATTCAGGTTGATGGAATCCGGGTTAAGCGTGGAGGCTATGACCGCCGCCTGAGCCATATTGTCAGGGTTAGCCCCGAAAAGCTGAATGCCGATTGGCCTTTCACAATCCTCGAAAGACATTAATGCTTTAGTCTTTTTACAGTTTCTGATTAAGCCTTCGCTTGATATGAGTTCGGTTATGGTGGCATCGGCTCCCCACATTTTAGCTATTTTTCGGGTTATGGAATCTGTAACGCCAGCAGCTGGAGCTAACAGAACCGTCTGGTTTTGTTTAAAGTTTAACGACATCAAACCGAAAATATAAACGAAAAGGTGTAAAGGCAAGATAAAAGGACCTTTTTGACTGGATGGTTATTTTTATTGATATAACAAGTTTTATTTGTGAAAGTCAACGGGCTGGTTGTTATTTGTCCTGGAGGATATTATGCCTGAGATCTTAGTAAAATACGAGGATAAGGTAATTGAGAAGTTTATCACTGAAAAAAAGAGGGTTTCAATAGGTCGAACACCAAACAACGATGTTGTACTTGATAACCGGGGCGTATCCCGGCACCATGCTACGATCGAATTTAATGAAGACCAGGCGTTGATTATAGACAATGAATCGTTGAACGGCACATTTGTAAATTCACGCAAGGTGAGCGAGGAAATCCTCAAGGATAACGATGTCATCACCATCGGCAAGTTTAATTTGATTTACTACAAAGATGCCCAAAAGGATGAGAATGTCTTTGGTCTTGATGGAACAATGGTTCTTAAAACAAAAAAACAAAAGGAAATCCTTGAGAAAGATAAATTGTCAAGGCAGTTGACTTCGGAGGCTGGATGTTCTATTTTGCTGGGTGAAGCTGGAGCGGAACAGGATAAATATCCTTTAGCCCATGCTGTGGTAACCATCGGTCGCTCCAAGTTGGCCAACATAAAAGCTAAAGGGATGTTTTTATCCGGTGTCCAGACCAAGATAGTACGTGATGGAGATGATTACTGGTTAGTTAACCTTGGCCGTAAAGGAAAAACCAAAGTCAACGGCGAAAAGGTCGAACGCTACATGCTTAAGAATGATGATTTAATTCAGGTCGGTAGAACGGTATTTAGGTTTATAGAAAATAGAACTTAATGAAGTACGCTTTTTTCTCTGATGTTCACGCCAATCTTGAGGCATTAAAGGCTGTTATCTTAGACTTTCGAACAGAAAAGATCGATAGAATATTCTTTCTTGGCGATGCTGTGGGTTATGGTCCAAACCCCAACGAGTGTATAGAACTTATCGACAAGGTATCCAAGGTAAAGCTTATGGGTAATCACGATTACGCTGCTTTAGGATTGATGGAGACCGAATATTTTAACCAGTATGCAGCAGAGTCCATGGCCTGGACACGGGATTCGCTTGAGAGAAACAAAATCGAGATAATGAGCGATTTTGAGTTGACGGCAAAAGTCGGTGACTTTTTACTGGTCCATTCATCACCTAAAGAACCCCAGATGTGGCATTATATTCTCGATATGAATGATGTCGAAGATAATTTTAAATATTTTAAAGAGAAAGTATGTTTGGTAGGACATACCCACCGCCCTTTTATTGTTTTTAAGAGTGAAAAAGGGGATTGTGTTATTTCACATAAAACGGAAGAGAAGATTCAAAAAAACCAACGCTACTTGATTAATATTGGTTCAGTGGGACAACCTAGGGATGGTGACCCGAGAAGTTGCTATTTGATTTACGACACTAAAAGCCATATCGTTAGGTATAAACGAGTATCATATAACTTTGATGAAACTCAGAGGCGGATGTCTGCTTTGGGATTACCTGGATACCTTATTGAAAGATTGGCCGTAGGCCGTTGATAATAAATAACTTATAGAATATTTGAGATAAAAGCCAATCCTTTATATCGATATCGATTGATAAATCCCATATTCCAATTTATTCAAAACATTAATAAGACATTCATGTGATAATTTTTTGTGCGTGAATGGTAGAATTGTTGTTGCAAAAAGCATGATTCCAGGCTGGGATAGGGCTGGTTTCAAACTGATATGTACTAGCTGTATCTAAGAAGAAATTGTTGTCTTTTATGTTATCTTGAAGTAAGGAAGGAATGTTAGTTAAAAACTTCCTTATTGATGCCGATGAATATTAAGGTGAACTTTTTTTAGAATTTTGAACACCGATTTCAATGAAACGTTCTGAAAGGCAATCTTAATGTTAAAAAAGCTTTCTGGTTTAATCTTATACCTTCTGATAACCCTTCTGGTTATCACCATTTACCTTGACCAACCAGCTGTACTGGAGAAATGGGAAATGGCGATTTTTGATAAGATGTTTCAACTCAAGGGGAAAAGGGATATTCCCGGTGATATACAGATAATTGCTATTGACGATGTAAGTCTTCAGTTTGTTGAAAAGTGGCCCTGGCATCGTAATCGGCTGGCAGAGCTGCTTGAAAAGGTGGCTCAACAACAACCCAAAGTGATTTATTTAGATATTCCGTTTTCTGATAATCCGGTTGAGGATTCTCTTGGTTATACTAAGATGTTGGCTGACCAAATTAAAAAGGCTGGCAATGTTATCCTGCCATACCGTTACTCTTTCTCAGACTATTCTATATCGGGCGTTCCCCTTCCTGATTATATTAAGCGTAATACTTTTATCAATATTGATGATCCCTCCAAGTTTGGGGAATATCCTCCTTTGACGGCTGGAAATGTTTATCCACCAACCAAATTGATTGCTGAATCTGCTTACAGGCTTGGTTTTTTCGGTGTAAGTTTTGACCGTGACCGATATGTTCGCTCAGAACCATTAATACTTAAGTATGCAGGCGAATACCTACCCTCGGCATCTTTTACCGTTGTTCAAAGCTATCTTGATATAAGCCCGAGTAAAATAAATGTAAATGTCGGAAAATCGATAGATATTGGTCTTAGGAAAATACCTATTGATGAGAACGGTAGGATGCGAATAAATTTCAATGGCAGTTCTGGGGTTTTCAGGACTATTTCGGCTAACGATATTTTAAGTGATACTATTGGTAAGCGTGAATTGACCGGTAAGATCGCCATTATAGCATTTACTGCAACGGGAAGTATAGAACTGTATTCAACACCTGTTTGTCAAGCCATGCATGGTGTTGAGATTACCGCAAATGCAATCGAGAATGTTATACATAACCATTTCCTCATGGGCTTTGGTACATCAGGCACCGTTAATCTATTGCTGATATTGATGATGGGTACATTTGCCGCTATCATCTTGCCGAGAATCTCGCTTCTGTACCGGATAGTGGTGCTGGGACTCTCCCTCTTTTTAATGGCAAACCTGAGCTTTGTTCTTTTTACAAGTTTTGATATGGAAATAAAGATATTTTACCCGATGATAATGATACTGTTTTTCATGATAGCGTCTCCTACCATCAAGACGCACTCTGAGGCTGGTGAGACAACAGATGACGAAGAGATTGATTATGAGGAACTTTTAGCAGGGACCCCGATAACAGGAGTGGTAACAGTTCCAGAAAACTCTGGAACTCCAACCAGAACAGCAATCCAGCCAAGAGGGAACCAGAAGGTTGAAACACGAACAATGCCTATTAACGAAGAGGGCAATGAATTACTAGTGGGAGCTGAGAATTTTGGCAGGTATCGTGTGATTGACACTATCGGTAAGGGAGCTATGGGCATGGTTTATAAAGGCCTTGATCCGGCTATCGACCGGCCGGTGGCCCTGAAAACCATAAGACTCGATAACATCGTTGATTCCAGGGATGTATTAGAGTTGAAAGAGCGGTTAAATCGTGAGGCCAAAGCTGCTGGCAAACTCTCACATCCCAATATCGTAACGATTTACGATGTCGGCGAGGAACAATCGCTGCAGTATATCGCCATGGAGTACCTTGAAGGGCAAACACTGGAAGCCCTTATCAACTCTGGCTATAATTGGGATTATAAGACGCTTTGTAAGATCATGATACAGATATGTGAAGCCCTGGATTTTGCTCATGAGCACGGTATCGTCCACCGCGATATCAAACCGGCAAATATTATGGTGCTGGAGAACGACCGTGTCAAAGTGATGGATTTTGGTATAGCGAGGTTTGATTCATCAAATATGACACAATCCGGCACGGCTCTGGGAACACCCAATTACATATCACCCGAACAGCTGAAAGGCAAAAAGGTCGATCGTCGAAGCGACATATTCAGTCTGGGTGTTGTTTTCTATGAGATTTTAACCGGTAAGAAACCGTTTAAAGGGGACACGATATCAGCCTTGATATATTCAATACTTCATACTTCACCACCACCACCATCGGAGATTAATCTCGAAGTACCCCGTATATTTGATAAGATAATTGCTAAAGCATTGGTCAAAGATCCAGATTTGCGTTTCCAAACTGCTCGGGAAATGGCCGACATTTTAAGAAAGTTAATCTAGTAACATTTACATAAATAAAATCGTATCAAACTAAACATCCCCTCTGCAGACCAGGATTAGCGGTTTGCTTTAAAATACTTACATCCCTAAAATATTGATAAAATCCCCGGTTTGCAAACGGCCACCAATTGTTGAAGATTTAAAAATTGATTATCTTCGTTATTATGATTTTATTCATGTTCCGAACAGATCCAGTTCGGCAAGAATATTTTTAGCGATGCCCTGGCGATTGGCTAAAGTTGCTTTGACCGCGTTATAACCGCGATATCTCAAGTCGTCAACAATGTCTTTGAATCCGAAAAGGCAATATATTTTCTTGGGCTTGGCGGTTTCCACGTAACGGATCAAATCGTCGTAGGAGGCATGATCGGATAGGGGTATCATCTCATCTGCCCACCAAATCCTGCAATGTTTTTTATTTATTGCCCAGCCTGAGACAAAACAGGTTCGTTTATGGCGGTCGGGGAATATCTCTTTAGTGTATCTATATGGCGGAGGAAGGATAATCGCTCCATCCTCAGGAGGTGTGTCATTCAGAGAATAAAAGTTTGTAATATCGACTCCAAATCGGCGATGGATTTCAGCGTAAGCGTAAGCTTTATCGGTTACATAAGTGGAAAAACCTGAATATCCCAAAATCTTCATTACTTCTTGGGCTTTACCGAGGTTATAGGCGTAGATAACTGGTAAATAACCTGAATACAAACACGAATCGACAAACTCAGCTAATCTTTGTTTCAAATAATTGTATTCCGGAAAATTGAACTGTTTCCTGCCAAAGGTCGTATCGAGAAAGAGGATGTCGCATTGGTGGATTCTGGCTTGAGCGCAGGTATCATTGGGGCTTAATTTGAAATCACCTGTGTAAACTATCCTGTAGCCGGCGTAATCGATGATATATTGAGCTGACCCAAGTATATGACCGGCTGGCTCAGGTCTTATTTTGCATTTGCCGAAGCGGTAAGTTTTTCCGTATTCGAGTGGAATGCTTTCGAATTCGCTGGTGTAAAGTCTGGCGAGCTCCAGCGTTGGAGTTGTTGCCAGGATGCGGTTATGCCTTCTTAAGTGATCAGAGTGAGCATGGCTTACCACTGCCGTCTGTTGCTTACGGGTAGGGTCAATAATAAGATCATCACCAAATCTGATTCCGTAATTTAATTCAATCAAAGCTTATAACCGATATCGCGAAGAAATTTTTTACGAGTATTTTTGTGGTTTTCGTTTTCAACACCCTTAGGGGAATAACCATCGATAACGCCAACAATTGCCCCGCCCAACTCGGACCGTGTCACCACCACCTGAATCGGGTTGGCAGTAGCACAGAAAATGCGTACCACCTCCGGGACATTTTTAATGGCTGGTAGAAAATTAATCGGGTAAGCATCTTTAAGAAATATTATAAAGCTATGGCCACAGCCTATTTCCATCATGGTGTCTGTAGCCAGTTTGGTCAGTTCATCGTCGTTACCTTCCCAGCGTATCAGGCACTCCTGCGAAGCTTCGGAGAAAGCCAGGCCAAATTTAACCCCGGGACAGCCATTAACAAGTGCTTCATAAAGGTCCTCAGCAGTTTTAATAAAATGTGAATGGCCAAGTATAACATTGACGCCCTCAGGTATCTTAACAGGTATGGTATTAATCTCCATGATTCCTCCGTTCAACAATTGTTAATTTATACATAATTGATCAGAGATTTTCTAAAAGCATTTTTTTACGCCACTTATCGAACATTTGACCTCGATATCCCAATCGCCTTCTGCATGTCATCAGGTAGATCACTATCGAAGTTCATTATTTTTCCCGTATGGGGATGTTCAAAGCTGAGATGACTGGCATGCAAAGCCTGGCTGTCAAGAGCATTCAACAAGGATAGAGCAAGCTGTTTTTTAGGGCCGGTGAATTTCATAACCGCCTTTGACCTTCCACCATATGTCGGGTCGCCCACTACCGGATGACCAAAATATGACAGGTGACTTCGTATTTGATGAGTCCTGCCGGTGCCAAGCTTGATTTTCAGCATCTCGGTGATAGTGTAACTATCGATGACTTCGTAATGGGTGATGGCTTGGCGATTGCTAATGCCGAACACCTTCATCTTTTTCCTATCGCTACGGGAACGCCCGATTGGTAAATCAATAGTGCCTTTGGCATGGGGCATTTTCCCCCAGACTAAAGCGAAATAGGTTCTCTCAATGAGTCGTTTCTTCATCAGAGTTTGAAGTGCAGACAGCGTTTTTTCATCCTTGGCGACAATTAGAAGCCCCGAGGTATCCTTGTCGAGGCGGTGAACTAGGCCGGGCCTGATTTTATCCGAGAAATTTTTTAAGTTTGAAAAATGATACAATAAGGCATTTATAAGTGTGCCTGTGTAATTGCCAGCAGCTGGATGGCAAACCATTCCCGAGGGTTTGTTCACTATCAGCAGGTAATCATCTTCATAAATGATATTCAGTTTTATATTTTCAGGTTGAGCATCCAAAGGCGGTGGTGTTTCCATTTCCAGTTGGACAACCTCACCGGTCCTTACTTTATACGAGGGTTTCATCTTCTGGTCGTTTATTTTGATGTGCCCGGTACTTGCCAGCTTAGTAAAATAACTTCGAGAATGCCCATCAACTTTCCGGGCGCAAAATACGTCAAGTCTTGTCCCATTTTCAACTTTGGAGACTGATAATTTTAACGACGGGTTTTTCATTTCAAAAGGTTTTTGATAATTATATTTGTTGTGTTTTCCTCGAGGGTTTACCTTTTAATATAATGTGGAATATTAATCCCAGCAAACCCACTGTCACGGCTGCATCGGCAATATTGAACGTAAACCACCTGTACAATTCGAAACCTTTAAACTTGAAAAATAAAAATGAAAATTGAGGTATTACTATATCAATTATGTCAACATCGATAAAATCAATGACCTTACCGTAAAGTATTCGGTCGAAAAGGTTACCCACTGCACCACCGATGATCAAAGCCAAGAAAATCTTATCGGGTCTGTTGTATTTGAAAAGA
Source organism: candidate division Zixibacteria bacterium 4484_95 (assembly GCA_002085375.1). GTDB lineage: Bacteria > Zixibacteria > MSB-5A5 > UBA10806 > 4484-95 > 4484-95. Next base: position 9,092 of record NATP01000056.1, read on the forward strand.
TAAACGGTTAGCAGAATTGCTACAGATATTGCAAGCACTGTGTATAATAGATAATTACCGACTTTAACACCAAAAGCGCCTCCCTGGTTATAGACAAAGCAAAATCGCAAGAAATCACCCAGAACCTGTTTTGACTCGCCGGGTAGGAAGCTGACACGTATAATAGACTTGGTAATCTGGTCAAAAAGGACTATTGATAATGCCAGGGCCAAGTAGGGTCGTAGTTCACGCCTCACTTTCTTTGCGTTTCTCCTCGGCTTCCTTGCATTTTATACACATCCTGGCATGTGGAACTACCTCAAGACGGGAGTGGCTTATAGGCTTACCGCATTCCACACATATTCCATACTTGTTATTTCTAATGCGTCGCAGGGCTTCATCGATATGGTACAGAAGTCGTCCTGATTTGGAGGCGAACAAGAAGGCTTTTTCCCGTTCCATGGCATCGGTGCCAAGGTCAGCCATGTGGTATGAATAAGAGGAGAGGTCGCCAGTGGTATCTTTGATTGTTGTATCGAGAGCATTTTTCTTTAAAAGCCCCAGTTCCTCGATCAGCTGAGCTCTTTTTTTCAGCAGAAGTTTTTCAAATTTTTTCAATTCGGCTTTTTTCACAGGAAAACTCCGGTGTTACCGTTTATACCTTTTCCAGAGTTATTATAGTATCCATACCGTTAATTTTCCACTGTTGTTTTATATCCCTGTCGACCTTATCGTCGATTTCAACAGCCAGGGTTTCATTTTTTATGTATTGGCCAAACATCTTTACTGCCATTTCTGATTGCGAGGAATGTGATATTCCAAGTTTTATGCGGTCAGTAACCTCCAGACCTGCATTTTTCCTCATGTTCTGAATTCTATTGACCAATTCTCTGGCGAACCCCTCGGCTTGCAATCGCTCATCTAATCTTAACTCAATGGCGACCTTTATCAGGTTGTCAGCGGCGGCCGTGAAACCCTCCGCAGGTACTACTTTAATAACGATTTCATCGGAGGTCAATACTTTTTCGGTGCCCTCAACATTGATTTTAATTTTCCCGTTTTTCTGGAATTGGTTTATCTGGTCAGATGTCATAGTATTAATTGCCTTGCACTTTTATGTTGGCCTTTTTACGAGCCGCTCTTCCCAGACGCACGATGTTCTCAGCAGTAGCCATATTGTAGTCAAGCTCTTTGTTGATTTTATCTTCATCGGCAACTGGAAAATCACAATGATGAACCGATTCGGCAAAGCCGTTGAGATTTTCTGTTAAGCGAAGGTAAATATCTTCGGCAAAGAACGGCGAGATTGGCGCCATGAGTTTGCTCACAGTGATCAGGGTGTTGAACAAAGCCTGGTAGGCAGAGAGTTTATCGTTGCTCATTTCAGTGCCCCAGAACCGCTTGCGACTGCACTTTATCCACCAGTTCGACAGCTCGTTGATGACAAAATTTGAAAGAAGCCGGGTCACCCGGGTGAAATCGAAGTTTTCGTAAGCCTCACTGCAATTTTTAATCAGTACGTTTAATCGGGAAATGAGCCAGATGTCGATAACGGGCAAATCAGAAGGTTGCCGGCTTAGAGGATTGAACTTGTCTATGGTGGCATATAAAGCGAAAAATGAGTAGCTATTCTGAAGAGTTGAGAAATATTTCCGCAGAACTTCGACTGCGCCATTCTCATCAAAACGTTTGGGTAACCAGATTTGAGAACCGCTCATTAAATACCATCTGAGAACGTCGGCACCATATTTGGCGAAAAGCTGTTTCGGGTCAACGACATTTCCCAGATGCTTTGACATTTTCTTTCCTTTGATGTCAAGGATCATGTTGTTTACAATGCATCGCTTATAACTGGACCTCCCGGAGATGAAAATGCTGATAGCCAACATGGAGTAAAACCAGCCACGCGTCTGATCTAAAGCCTCGGCGATAAATTCAGCTGGGAAATATCTTTCCTCGAATTCATCTTTGTTTTCGAATGGATAATGAATCTGTCCATACGGCATTGAGCCCGAATCAAACCAAGTGTCGATAACCTCTTTTACTCTGGCCATATTACCACCACAGGAAGGGCATTTCAGGATTATACTATCTACATATGGCCGGTGAAGGTCAAGTTTATCGGGCATTTCAATTGCTGTCTTTTTTAACTGCTCGATACTGCCAATGGCGATTTCTTTGCTGCAACTCTGGCAAATCCAGATAGGTAATGGTGTTCCCCAATATCGTTCTCTTGACAGGGCCCAATCGACATTATTCTCCAACCATTCTCCAAACCTTCCCGAACCAATCTCTGGTGGATACCATTCGATCTCGTTATTGGCCCTGATCATCTTATCTTTAAAGGAGGTAGTGCGAATAAACCAAGAGTCTCTGGCATAATATAAAAGCGGAGTTTCACATCTCCAGCAGAACGGATATGTATGAGTATAATCTTCGGATTTGTATAAAAGATTTCGTTTTTCAAGGTCACTGTTAATCTGAGGATCGGCCTGTTTGACGAATTCCCCTGCCCAGGGGGTAACTTTATCGATAAATGTGCCTTTTGTGTCAACTGCCTGGAGAACAGGCAGTTTATATTTCAAACCAAGTTCATAATCATCAGCGCCAAATGCCGGAGCGATATGGACTATACCGGTGCCTTCCTCCATGGTGACGAAATCAGCGATGGTGGCATAATAACCGTTGTTGGCTTCATCTTTCATATAAGGAAACAGTGGCTCGTATTTTGTATATTCATATTCCCGCCCCGGTTTCTCATCTATGATTTCATAATCGCCATCAAGAATCCGTAAAAGTGATTTAGCCAGTATCAGAATTTGCTCTTTGTGTTTCACCCTTACATAGATTTCATCAGGTGCCAAAGCTACCGCCACATTCGAGATCAATGTCCAGGGGGTTGTTGTCCAAACGAGAAAGTATGTATTAGGTTCATCCCTGAGTTTTATCTTTACGTACAAGGATGGGTCAGTTACTTCCGTATATCCTTGGGCGACCTCGTGAGATGACAAAGCTGTGCCACAACGCGGGCACCAAGGAACGATTTTATGCCCTTTATAGAGAAGTCCCTTATCGTAGAATTTTTTTAGTATCCACCAGACAGTTTCGATATAATCGTTTGTGTAAGTTATATAAGGGTTGTCAAGGTCGAGCCAGTAACCTAGCTTGCGGGTGAATTCATCCCATTCTTTCTTATAGCTGAAGACCGACTCTTTGCACTTGTTGTTGAAATTTTCAATTCCATATTTTTCGATTTCCTCTTTAGATTTGAGTTTTAGCTGCTGTTCAACACCGATTTCTACTGGTAAACCATGAGTATCCCAGCCTGCTTTTCGTTCTACCAAGAAGTTTTTCATGGTCTTATAACGGCAAATAGTATCTTTAATTGTGCGGGCCAAAGCATGATGAATTCCCGGAATACCGTTGGCGGTGGGAGGTCCCTCGTAGAAAATATATCGTGGCGCTCCCTGGCGCAATTTTAATGACTTGTGGAAAATATCGTTTTCCTCCCACCAGCAGAGTATATTTTCCTCGAGCTTTGGGAAATTAAAACCTTTATCGTATTGACGAAACATTTATACTTTCATCCGCTTTATGGTTTTCTCAATCAGTTTTGACAGAATTGGCCCGGCTTTTTCGGCAGCAGCCACTATTTTCTCATGAGAGCATGGCTCCAAGGCGTCAGCAAGTCCCATATCTGTTACAACCGAAAAGCCGATAACCCTTGTTCCCTGATGGCGGGCTACTATTACTTCCGGTACAGATGACATTCCCACTAGGTCACCACCGATAGTTCGTAAAAAACGATATTCGGCGGCTGTTTCGAGGTTTGGGCCTGCCACACCGATATAGACTCCGCGCTGAAGATTTATCTTTTCATCAAGGGCGGTTTGAATCGCCAGTTCCCTTAGTTCCTTATCGTAACAATCATACATGTCAGGAAAACGAGGGCCGAGCTCATCGTCGTTTTTGCCAATTAATGGATTGCCACCCTGGAGATTGATATGGTCGGTTATTAAAACTATATCACCCTTGGAAAACTGGGGATTTAAAGCGCCGGCGGCGTTGGAGACAACCAATATCTCTATCCCCAGCGCTTTCATCACTCTTATGGGAAAAGTTACCTGTTTAAAACTGTAACCCTCATAATGGTGGAAACGCCCCTCCATGGCTACCACCTTCTTGACACCTACAGTGCCAAATAATAACCGTCCAGCATGGCTTTCAACAGTGGAAACAGGAAAATGGGGTATCAGTTCATACGGAATTTCTAATTCCCTTGTTACTGTTTTAGAAAGAGCTCCCAAGCCGGTGCCGAGGATTATACCTATTTTTGGAGTTTCCTTTGTTTTGGTGCGAATAAAGGCAACTGAATCATCAATCGTTTGTCGAAGGTTTTTCATCGGTTATCCTCTGTCGTCTGCTTTTCTTCGTCATTTGTCATCGTTTTTTCGACGACAACGTTATCCTCCGTGACCGGTTCGGTATCCTGTTTGAATTCCTCCACCAGGCGGTCAACATCTGTTTCGTTAAGCTCTACTTTCTTTTTGATAGTCAGAGGTTGGCCAACCTTTTCAGACTGTTTTTCCGTAAGTTCTAATAGCTTAAGTTGCGATTCTAATAATGACCTAAGGTTGACCAGGAAGGCGGCTTTCTGATTTTTCAATAATGAATATTCACGCCGCAGGTCAGCAAGTTTGTCATATGCCTCATCTATCAGCTCTTTGGCTTTGGCGTTGGCCTCACGGATTATAAGCTCTGCTTTTTCCTGAGCGGCGTTTTTCATTTCCTCGGCGGTTTCCTGGCTGGCTACAAGGGTATTTTGCAAAGCTGATTCAATTTTAGTGTAACTGGCTAATTTCTCAGAGGCTCGCTGAAGCTTTTCCTTAAGCTCGAGATTTTCACGAATAAGGTTTTCCATCTCCTGGGAAACCATTTCTAAAAATGAGATTACCTCGGTTTTATTGAAACCTCTGAATGATGTAACAAATTCCTGCTTTTTGATATCAAGAGGCGTTATATTCACATTTGCCTCCTTTCGAATTTTATCTCGTTATGATTATACATATTTTCTCGACCCGAATATGCCTGTGCCTATCCTCAACTCGGTACTGCCATATTTTATAGCTCTCTCAAAATCTGCTGACATGCCCATTGAAAGTGTATTAATTTTATCGCCAAGCATATCCTGCAGTTGTTCATACAATTTTTGCGTCAATGCAAACGCCTTATCAATTCGTTGGACATCATCGGTAAAGGGCCCAATGGTCATTAAACCAATTAGCTCCAAATTCTCAAATCTGTCGATTTCCTTGGCTGTTGATATAACCTCATCAGGACTCAAACCATATTTGCTCTCCTCCTCGGAGGAGTTGACCTCAAGCATGATTTTTTTTGTTGTTCCGGTGTTAGCGCATTCCAGTGAAAGAGCTTTTGCCAGTTTCAAGCTATCCACCGATTCAATGATATCGAAAAGCTTAATCGCTTTCTTAACCTTGTTTGTCTGCAGATGACCGACCATGTGCCAGATTGGGTTTCCACCCCGGGCCACCAATCTGTTTACCAGGGGTATTTTTACGCTGGCTTCCTGAACCCTGTTTTCACCGAAATGTTTAAGCCCGGCCTGCCAGGCCTGCCTAACCATTTCTGATCCCACTGTCTTGCACACACCGACCACCGTGATCTCATCTTGTTGCCTGTCGAAGTCCTGACAGGCGTTAGCGATCCGAACCCTTATTTTTTTTAAGTTATCGTCAATTAAGCCCATAGATCAACCAAGTTTAATTAAACATATTATTTGTTTATTATCATATTTGCAATAAAATTCTGCTTTAGAATCCTCATTTTCCAGATGACCATCCAATCTAATAGCGGAGAGAATAGTATTTTAGATTATAGAAATATCAATAGAACCAAACTATCAACTGTGACCGTAATATCAATAATAAAAAGTTTACAACCTCTTTTTTATAGTTTGAGCAAAATATACCGATATTTATATAGAGTTCATTTCATGGTGGTTTCATTATTTCATACCGGAGGGAGCGGGCTATGTTCAGGTTTCGTAAAACGAGAGAACCAGAACAAGCAAGTAAGGATATAAGCACCTTTGAGGAATCGGCAAACTACCTCGATGCAATAGCGCAAACCGCCGATAAAGAGAAATCCCACCTTAATCGAATTGTTCGTGATGAACCCCAAGGGGAAGACCAAATTGGTCAGACTGCCGCTACATTTGAACAAACCGCTCAGGGGGTTTCCGGTTTTAAGGTTATCCTTAAAAACTTAAAAAAAGAAATCAGGTCTATTCAAAGCGAATTGAAGGATCTTGGGGCTTTAAGATCCGAATCGGCTGAACTTTTCGGTCAATTTTGCAAGTTGAGATCTCAACTTAAAATGACTGAAGCTCAACAGAAATCCATTCAAAGACCAACTGAGGAATTCAATGTTTTTCTTGAAAAAGTAGATAAAACGAAGGCGGAGATAACCATCAAACTTAACTCAATTGAAGTTAAGCAGGTTGAATTGTTGAATAAATACGACGATTTTCTAAAACGTTTAGAGAAGGCAGAGGAACATCTTAATCATCTATCTAGCATGAAGGCTGAGTTTGAAAAGACTGCTGAGAACGTTGCCACCGAATCTGCAAGAATAACAATCTGGATGGCAGCCACCGAGAAGATGTCCGAAAAACTCAAGCAAGCAACGCAGCTTTTTGAAGATTCTAAACAGAGAATCGATCGAGTCAATGAACTGGTTGAATATATTGAGTCAAAAACGAATGTTTTTGCCAAACAAAAAGAGCTTTTAAAAAATGCCCATATTGAGGCGGGCAAGGCAAATGCTATTTTCTGGGAGATAAAATCAAAACACTCTGAACTGGAACGGGATGTGGAAAAGATAAAAAAGATGGAAACACATGTTTTAAAGTTCGACTCTAAACTAAGATCAATCGAGAACAGAATTTCAAGGCTGGACATCAACATCAGAAAGCTTATTCCATTAAGTGAAAAAATAGATAAAACTGATAAAGAGGTTAACGCTTTAACTGATAAATTAGACCACTTAGACCAGCGTATGAGAGATTCCCGGAAATATGCGGAATCAATTGCTGGGGAATGCAACGATATACGTAAGTCTCAGGAAAATATTCGCCTTGATGTCAGTGAGATTATAGACCAGTTTGGAAAGTTATCGGATTTACGGATATTTACCGAGGAGAAAACAAGGGCTTTAAGAAAGTATTTCGAGTGGGCAGAGGAAAAACTATCAGAGTTAGGTGATGTCAGCAAAAAAACATCGCCTAAGATTCAGGCAGGAATGAGGAATAGGTAGTTTCGAAAAACCACAACGTAGCGTTTTAAAAATTAGGGAACTAAAGGCAAGATATAGAAGTTCAGCAGGCGATAAGGTTTTGATAAGTGGTTTTATGATATCAACTCAAGGTTTGAGGAACCGACCAATAGCGTTGAGCATATAAAAAAAATAATTAAGGAACTGTGGATTTCTGTTTGAAGTTGACAATTGCAAAAAAGACCGGTAATTTAGATTAAATGAATGTAGTGAAAAATATAAAGATATGTATATTATTTTTATTTTTAGTCTCACCCGCTTTATCAGAAAAGTATGCCGGTGAATTTTTGTACCTTGGGGTGGGAGCCAGACCTTTAGCATTGGGCGGAGCCTATACCACGGTCGAGGGGGATGTTTTTTTAAGTTATTATAACCCGGCCGGTTTAAGTAGTCTGAAAGGTTACCAGGCTGCTTTCATGCACTCTGAAACCTTTGGCTCGCTTTTAAACCACGATTATATTGCTGTTGCCAAAGGCCAGTTTAACGGTGTGGCTGCTTTCACATTTTATCGCTTGGGGGGTGGCGGTATCCTTATAACAGAAGAATACTTAGGCGAGTTCCGTGTTAAAAAAGAGGCATCTCATGCTGATTACGTGTTCGGTTTCTCATATGGTCGTAAACAATCTTCAAGAGTAGATTGGGGGCTTTCAGCCAAGCTCATTTATAGGAAGATAATCGATTCCTCGGCTTGGGGAATTGGTTTGGATGCCGGTATGCTTTACCATTTTGGTGACGGTGTCATAGCAGCAATTGTTGTCAAGGATTTGACAGGTACCGTGCTTTCTTATTCTTATGACAATAAAGAGACCATTAACCCTACCGCCAAGTTTGGTTTGGGCTTGAGCAGACGGCTTGGTGAATTTAAGGGGATGTTTTTGATTGATGCTGATGTCCGTTTTGAGGAAAGGGAAAATTCAGCCCAGTTCTACCAGGGTTGGGTTTCGGCCGATACACATTTAGGATTTGAACTTTCTTTTAAAGATGTCATTGCAGCACGTGTCGGTTCCGATATTGGTCACCTTACGACCGGTGTGGGCATAAAATTCTCTCGTTTCAGGGTTGATTTGGCCTTGCTTGACCATTCCGACCTTGATACATCATACCGCGGCTCACTTATTGTGGAGTGGTAATAAAAATCGAAGTTTTAACCTGAACGACATTCTATCCAATTAATCATATTAATCACAGATTATAGAGCTAATACTTTTTATTGATTGATAAGTTAATCGCAATATATGATGTAAAAATATTATACTTTCATTTATATTCAACGCTTGTCTTTTTATAAATTTCTATCCAGATCTATCCTAAAAAATAAACTTGATTTTTTTTTGACTATTGTTATCTTCGAAAAGTTTATTATTTTGGAGGAACGATGCCGAAGGTTTTAGATAATGTTCAGATAGGTCCGCTGAACTGGAAGATGAAGGTTGAAATTCCACGACTTGTGGCCAAGGCTAAGGCTGGTCAATTTGTTATCATCAGGGTAAATGAACATGGCGAGCGGGTGCCCATGTCAATCGCTGGACTTGACAAGAAAAATGGGGTGTTAACAATAATTTACCAGGTCGTAGGTAAAACCTCAGCCTTGATGACCACAGTTCCTGCTGGAGGTCAGCTGTCTGACTGTGTTGGACCTCTGGGGGTTCCCTCTCATATCGAGAACTGGGGTACTGCATGTTTAGTCGGTGGCGGAATAGGTATCGCCCCTATTTACCCGATTGCTCAAGCTTATAAAGAAGCCGGTAATAAGCTTATAACTATCATCGGTGCCCGGTCGAAAGATATCCTCTTTTATGAGGATGAACACAGGGCGATCGCAGATGAGCTTTATGTTTGCACCGATGATGGAACATATGGCCATCATGGTTTTGTATCTGACGTTTTAAAGAAACTTCTGGATAATGGCGTAAAGATTGGGATGATAATGGCAATTGGTCCCTTACCGATGATGAGAGTTGTTTCTAATCTTACTAAAAAATACAACGTGCCAACCTGGGTTTCCCTTAACCCGTTAATGGTTGATGGCACAGGGATGTGTGGTGGATGCCGTGTTTCTGTTGGCGGGGAGACCAAGTTTGCCTGTGTGGATGGTCCTGATTTCGATGGCCATAAAGTCGATTTTGATTTGCTGAACAAACGGCTTCTCGCTTATAAAGAACAAGAGAAAATTGCCATGAATCGCTTCCTCAAGGAACCGGGTTGTAAGCTGGCAGAATCTGTTAAGAAATTTACTTATCCTGGTTGATATCGGGATGATAAGCCAAAAATATTAAACTATCCTTTAATACCGTTATTTTTGGAGCGAATTGTGATTGAAAAAATAGATAAAAAAGAGAGAATGAAAATCCCGCGTCAGGTGATGCCACAGCAGGATCCAAAAGAGCGCATCCATAATTTTAAGGAGGTACCATTCGGACTTTCTGAGGAGCAGGCATTGGTCGAAGCGGCTCGATGTTTGGAATGCAAGAATCAACCGTGTGTGGCGGGTTGTCCAGTAGAGGTTGATATTCCGGGTTTTATTGACTTGATTTTGCAGAAGGATTATGCTGCCGCGGCAAGGAAGATTAAAGAGACGAACTCTCTTCCGGCTGTATGTGGACGAGTTTGCCCCCAGGAAGAACAGTGCGAGATGAAATGTGTATTAGGTAAAGGGAAAAAAGGTAAGCCTGTAGCTATCGGATACCTTGAACGCTTTGTGGCCGATTATGAACGTGATAACAATCTTGTTGAGCTTCCCAAAATCGCTCCATCAACCGGTAGAAAGGTGGCAGTTGTTGGTTCTGGGCCGGCAGGCCTTACAGTTGCCGGTGATTTAGTAAAACTTGGTCACGATGTTACGATTTTTGAGGCCTTACATAAACCCGGAGGTGTGCTTGTTTATGGTATTCCAGAGTTCCGCCTTCCCAAAGCTGTTGTTCAAGCCGAGTGTGACTTTTTAGCCAGAATGGGCGTCAAGTTTGAGAACTCTACTATAGTTGGTAAGATGGATACAATCGATGAGTTGTTTGAAAACGGTTATGATGCGATATTTATCGGCACAGGTGCTGGTCTGCCAAACTTTATGGGTATCCCTGGTGAAAACTTGATCGGTATATATTCAGCTAACGAATACCTTACCCGCTCGAACTTGATGCGTGCATTCGAATTCCCAGATTATGATACTCCTATTATCCATGGCAAAAATGTAGCGGTTTTAGGGGGTGGTAACACAGCTATGGATTCGGTGCGGACAGCTCTGCGATTGGGAGCCGATAACGCTTATATAGTTTATCGTCGAAGTGAGGTGGAGATGCCTGCTCGGATAGAGGAGATACATCATGCCAAAGAAGAGGGTGTGCAGTTTCATATGCTTACTAACCCAGTAAAGTTCATTGGTGATGATGATGGCAAGGTTAAGGCGATGGAATGTATTAAAATGCAACTGGGCGAGCCGGATGCCTCAGGACGGCGCCGTCCCGTTCCGATAAAGGGTAGCAACTTCACAATGGAGGTTGATCTCGTAGTGGTGGCCATCGGCAATTCCTCAAATCCCCTTATACAAAAGACAACCCCTGGCCTTGAGGTAAACAAATGGGGTAATATAGTTGTTGATGAAAAGACAATGCAGACCTCTCGCAAGGCTGTTTACGCTGGCGGGGATATCGTTACCGGTGGGGCAACAGTTATTCTTGCAGCAGGTGCCGGTAAGATAGCTGCCCGGGCGATGCATAAGTATCTGATGGAAGAAGTGAAAAAATAAATTTAAAACAGAAATCTTATTTAAAGGCTTGTTCTTGGGTTTGTTTTAGGAAGTATAATTTTACAGTCATCGCGATGAATCCGCAGTGGCTGACAACAAGACGATCTATGTAACCTTCGAAATTGCTTCAAGTTGCTCGCAAAGCCCGTTGTTGTAACTACATATAGAACTCAATATTTTACTTTTTAAGGTGGTCTCTCTTGCCCTACCATAAGAACCTAAAGGTGTAACGAAACTTTAACATGTGTATATGAAAATAACCGGGAGATTCTCCGATTAGAATTAAAAAACCCGGACGAGAAATAATCAGTCCGGGCTTTCAACTCAGCTGATGAGATAATGTTAGCGTTTCAGTTTAACGGCTGTTCTTAATCCTTGATATAAATCCAAAATAATATCTATTCCGGTGATGTTATCACCAGGATAAACAGTGATGTAATCGTTGGTATCCCATTGGCCATTTTGGTTAACATCAAAAAATCCCCAGCCATCCCCGGCATCGGGGATCCATGGTTGGCTATTGTTTACATCATCCTGAGCCTCGATATATAATTGTAATGAGTCCGTAACATCAGGAATAATTAAGGTGTAGCTTCCATCATCGGGATTCACATCGGTCTGGGCGAGAAGGTAAACATATTGTCCCCCGGCAGTATCAGCAAAGGCATAGGTATATTCAGAAAGGTCATGTTCGGGCCAGGTCACGGTGCCGCTGATGCTTACTGTATCCGATTCTGGTCCATTTTGAACTTCAAAATTTGCAGTAACCGAAGTATTACTCAGGATTATTAACCCTAAGGGGTTTTCATTGCTTGTCGTATCGCCTGACCAGCTTTCGAAATAGTACCCCGAATCGGGTT
>NATP01000057.1 GCA_002085375.1 candidate division Zixibacteria bacterium 4484_95
ATTTTCAGACAGAATGGCAGAACCTCCCGATGAGACTTTAAACGCCTCTAAACTTTCGCTATCAATAGCCCCTGTTCTGGTTAGCACAACCGCCCTCTCAATAGTGTTTTCCAGCTCCCGGACATTGCCCGGCCATCTATGTGAAAGCAAAAGATCCTTTGCCTGCGGGGTAATACCCTCAATCTTCTTTCCGACCTTGTTAGAAAATTTATCTATAAAATAATTAACCAACGGTAAAATGTCCTCTTTTCTCTCCCTGAGAGGTGGGAGATTGATAGGTATGACGTTTAATCGATAATACAGGTCCTCTCGGAAACTACCATCTTTGACCTTAGACTCGATATCTCGATTGGTAGCGGTTACCAGACGAATATCGACCTTTATATTCTCAGAACCACCAAGGCGTTCAAACGATTTTGTTTCCAGGACTCGCAGAAGTTTTATCTGCATGGGAAGTGATATATCACCGATTTCGTCGAGAAAAATGGTTCCTTTATGGGCAAGCTCAAACCGCCCTATACGCCTTTTAACAGCACCTGTAAAAGCTCCTTTCTCATATCCAAAAAGTTCTGACTCAAGGAGGGGTTCTGGTAATGCAGCACAATTAACGGCTAAGAACGGTTTATCTCTTCGGTTTGAGCTTGAATGTATCGCCCGAGCCACAAGCTCTTTACCCGTTCCCGACTCTCCCTTTATAAACACCGTAGAATCAGTTTTGGCGATAACCGATATATCGGAAAGCATCTTTTTAAAAACAGGAGATTGACCGATAAACTCAGGAAAACTCTCAACGGTTTCAAGTTTCCGGCGAAGGTAGCGATTTTCGGCAACCAGCCTATGGCTCTTTTCTACTTTTTTAAGAATTATATCCAATTGCTCAAGTTTCACTGGTTTTATCAGGTAATCGGTAGCCCCCGCTTTCATAGCCTCAACAGCATCCTCGATGGAACCATAAGCGGTAATAACCACCACCTCCATATCCGGATAGATTTTCTTAATTTTTTTAAGCAGGGTTAAACCATCCATCTCCGGCATGCGCATATCTGTAATTGCTACTTCAGCACCCTCCCTTTTTAACAGTTCTAAAGCTATGAGACCAGATGAAGCTTCCCTGACCATATGTTTTTGTTTCTTCAGATATCCACCAAGCAGATGACGTTGGTTTTGTTGGTCATCGATAACTATAATTCGCACACTCACCTCATAACAGGTATGGTTAAAATAAACTTAGTCGGTCCACCAATTTTTGACTCAACTCTTAAATCACCACCATGGTCAACGGCTATCCTATGGGCAGTGGCCAATCCCAGACCGGTTCCTCCCGGTTTATCAGTGTAAAACGGTTTAAACAGATTTCGTTGTTGTTGATCTGAGATACCCGGTCCATCGTCGCTTACAACCAACACCATTCGCCGGACGTCATTACCGGAACCGTCAAACTCAAACATAGTTGAAACCTCTATATGGCCATTTTCCCCAATCGCTTCGATTGCGTTCTTAATAAGATTGGATAAAACCCCTTTTATGGCTTCTTTATCTATTCGCACTTTTCCATTTGCCACTTTCGTTTTTATCTCTATAGAACGAGCGCTGGCTTCGTACTTATAAAGCGAAACCACCTCCTCTATAACTTGTTTTATATTAGCTTCCTGAAATTCCAACTTACCGCTTTTAGCCACCTGCAGTATTTTCTCAACGATCATATCAAGGTTCCTGTGCTCAGAATTTAATGTAGCTAAAAACTCATCGAATTCCTCTCGGCCGGATTCTACTTTTATTTCACTACCAAGCCTCTGGATAATCATCCCGATGGAGTTAAGGGGGTTTCTTATTTCATGAGCCAGACCGGCCGCTACAGTACCCAATTCCGAAAGGCGCTGAGCTTGTTGTGCCTGGCGTTCCAAAGCCCGTCTTCTTGATATATCATGGGCAACAACGATAACACCGGTTGGTTTACCTTCCGCATTAAACAAAGGATTGGTTGATACCAGGAGATTCATGGGACCAGAACTGCCTATTATCTGAGTTTCAAAGCTTTTAGATTTTTTCTCCTTTAATACGGATTTTACCATAAAGGGGTCACCCGGGAAATAATGGTCGTAACTCCACGTTTTCGGTTCGCCATCGGGGAGGCCAAAATTTTTTCTGGCTGATACATTGGCGGTAACTATCTGCAGTTTTTCATCAGTTGATAATACTATTCCAGCAATAGAATCATGCAAAGAACGTGAAATAGCTCTGGCTCTACCAAGAGCGCTTTCCATAATACTCAAATTTTGATAACCGGCAAATATCCCAAAACCTACTATTCCCAGAACAACCAATAATATGACAAACAGCCAGACCTGTTTCTGAAAGTTGGCTGTAAGCTGGCGGTATCCATAAAGAGAAAGGCCAACCCTGAACAAACCAAAAAACTCTCCACCCGAGTTGAATGTCTGCACCACTTCAAGTACTTTCCTATCTTGGAAACTGACGGTGCGATAAAGAGCGCTATCGGCCTCAAGCGCTTTCGCCAGAAATGGATCATCCTCAATACGGTCCATCTGTGAAACCTGTTTGGAGGCAAAGACAATACCATCGTAATTTTGCAATACGATATATTCGACACCCACCTCCAATGAAAGTTGATTTAGAAGGTATGCCAACGACAACTTACGGTCAGCATACTGACCCACAGTCCAGGGATAAACAATAAGGATAAAAGTATCGCCTTTATATGGTAAAAGACCAAATAAAAACCTCCTATCCTGAATAAAATAAAAATCATAAATTATATCAAATGGCTGGTCAATCTGGACGTTTTCTAAAAAATACGTCTGCAGGCTGTCAAGAATTCCTGATATGTTACGGGGTTCGGTCTCCATTTTATGGATAACGGATTTTCCGCGGTCGTAGATGGATGCCCGTATAAGCCCAAGCTTTGCCACCAACGTTTCCAGGAAATCGGGCTCGTTTTCATAGACCTGACTTGCGATAGTTAGTTCGATTTCAGATACAATTTCATCAACCGCTATATCAGTAATCTGACGGTCAGTTGTGATTATATTCGATGCCGAGGCGACAAGTACCGTTGTCAATGCTCTTCCCTGCTGAACAAGACCGGCCAGTGTAGCTTTTCTACCCGCTCGCACCGAAAAGTAACCAGCGGCAATAAGTATTACAATCAGGAGAATAAACGACGCCAGGACATAACGTAGCTTAAGGCCGAAAAATATCTTTAACCTGCGATTCACCACCAAATGATAATATCAGTTTATGTTATGTGTCAAGAAGATAGGAAGGAGTAGTTTCAAATGTTCAGTCGGGTCTTAGCGAAACTTCACCATAAGTTTATTTGACAGCCTCGGAGTTGCCCACCATACCCAGAGCAAAGAAATAAGTGGATTTCTTGTAGCGCTCAACCAAGACCCTGAATTTTCTCAAGTTGCCTTTTAGGCACTGTTCCACAAGGATGTTATCCTCCAGTTCCATCTATTTGTCCATAATCAATACCCGTAAAGGTTTATTCTATTCAAATTTTTTTGATATGACCATGTTTTTTTTGGTAGAGACGAGCTCTACCCATACTGGCAACCGGGTTATGGTTGTGCGTTTTTTATTAAAGCTTGCAAATGACATGATGAGACTATATATTCATGGCAATGTTATATATAATGTAGGATTAAGCCAGTTAGTGTTTTATGAGTGAACCAGGTTTAAGACCGTTTGACCAGTTAACTATTCCTCAGATATTAATCCAGAGCCGCAAGCTTTTCGGGCCACGTATTGCTATGAGATATCATGATGGCAACGGATTTCAGGCTATCACTTATGATGATTTCTATCGTATGGTGATGCAGGTTGTATCGGCATTGGTTAAAGCGGGAGTTAAAAAAGGCGATAAAATTTGTATTTTATCGGAAAATCGTCCTGCCTGGGGAGCTACCTATTTTGCCTCGCTTTTTTTAAAAGCTGTTAATGTTCCCCTGGATACTTTGCTCAAGCCTCATGAGTGGGGCTACATAATCAGGAATTCAGAAACGAATATAATCGTTACTTCAAATAAATATTTTCCCGAGATTGAACCATTGAAAGATGAAATAGATACTTTAAAGACTGTGCTCTCGATGGATTCTGGCAATAACAACGCTGATTACCTTTTTGCCGATGATAATCCTGAAGAGGTCACTCCAGCAGATGTTGGTCTTGATGATATCGCCGTCATTATTTATACTTCGGGTACAACCGGTTTAGCTAAAGGGGTTATGCTTTCCCACGGTAACATCACCAGTGATATCCAGGCTACTTTAAAAGTATTGGAGTTATACCCAACTGATAATTTTTTATCATTATTACCGATTCATCATACCTTTGAATGCACTTGCGGTTTTTTGGTTCCGTTAGCCAGCGGAGCGGCTATAACTTATGCCAGAGGACTGGCCTCCAAGCAAATTGTTGAGGATATTAAGAACAGCAAAGCCACTATTATGTTGGGTGTGCCGCTTTTGTTTGAGAAGATGTATGCCAGTTTGACAAAGGCGATACTTAAAAAACCACTTTTTACAAGGGTTGTAATTAAGGCGACTTACGGGTTATCCGGGCTTGTAAAGAAAACCATCAATGTTGAGGCAGGTAGCAAGCTGTTTTATGGATTGCGTGATAAAGCAGGAATGTCATCGCTGAGATTGATGGTATCAGGTGGTGCGCCCATGTCACCTAAAGTTGCCAAAGCCCTCAATTGCCTTGGCTTCCGGATAATTCAGGGTTATGGCCTTACCGAATCCTCACCCGTATTGACTTTAAACCCGATAGATAAGTATAAAAACGACTCCGTTGGCAAGGCTTTACCGGGGGTTAAAATGAAGGTTGTTGATGCTAACGAGCAGGGTGTCGGCGAGATTGTTGCTTGTGGTCCGATGATTATGAAAGGTTATTATAATAACGACAAAGCTACGAGTGAAATACTTAAGGACGGCTGGTTGTATACAGGTGATTTGGGTTGGGTTGATGATGATGGGTATTATTATATAACCGGAAGGTTAAAAAATTTAATCGTCACCACGGGTGGCAAGAATGTTTATCCGGAGGAAGTAGAAAGCGTTTTAAACAAGTCTCCCTATATTTTGGAATCACTTGTTTTAGGTAGGCCTTTTGAGGATTTAAAAAGAGGAGAGGAAATCGAGGCTATTGTTGTGCCCGACCTGGAATATTTTAGTGACCGAGCCGCTGAGAAGAAGGTTACCTTGACCGAGAAATATATTGAAGATACTATTAAGCTTGAGGTTGCCAGGCAGTGTGAACTATTGTCTAATTATAAGCGTGTAAAGTATGTAACAATTCGGGAGGAGGATTTTGAAAAAACCTCGACTAAAAAGATTAAAAGATACCTCTACCATCATAAACGTGTAACGGTGCCGACAGGCCAAAGCAAAAGGTAAGGATAAGATGAACTATGGTGTGATATTAGCAGGTGGTAAGGGTGAGAGGTTCTGGCCGCTATCAACGCGTGAACATCCAAAACAACTGTTGAAACTTACCTCAAATAAGTCAATGCTTCAGGAAACGATAGACCGATTGGAGGGATTTATCTCACTGGATAAGATTTTAGTGGTTACCGGAGCAGAACTTGAGGAGAAAATCCTTGATGATGTTAAAAGCCTAACCGCAAAGAACCTTTTACTTGAACCTCAGGGGAAAAACACCTGTCTGGCGCTTGCTTTTGCCGCTCTGCATATAAATCGCCAGGACCCTGATGGTATCATGGTGGTGCTATCCTCAGATCATTTGATTCAGCAAAAAGAGCAACTTATAAGAATACTCGATGCCTCTGCAAAACTTGCCTCACAGAATGGTCAACTTATAACGATAGGAATAATACCCAGCCGGGCTGAAACAGGTTATGGTTATATCGAGATGGGGCCCAAGGTGACTGAGATAAATGGTATAAAATTTTATGATGTCATGAGGTTTAAGGAAAAACCGGAGAGGCCTAAAGCTCAGGAATATTATCTTGATCGTAAACATCTCTGGAATTCCGGTATGTTCGTCTGGAGCGTAAAAACATTTCTTGAAGCAATTGAAAAGCATATGCCTGAAATGCACTCATGTCTCAAGGAATATGATGCCAGCCTGGAATCATCAACCGAAAACAAGGCGGTTGAGCATCTGTACCAAAAGTGCGAGAACATATCTGTTGATTTTGCGATTTTTGAGAAAGCCGATAACGTGTTATGCGTAAAGGGTGATATAAGATGGGATGATGTCGGTTCATGGCTTGCTCTACAGAGAATTCATACTCCAAATCGTGATGGCAATGTCACCATTGGCGAGGTTGTTCTCGAATCGAGTTTTGAAAATACCGTGGTAAATGACACGGGAAAGGGTCTGATAGTTGGTTTTGGTGTGTCGGATCTTGTAATTGTCCAGACAGATAAGATAGTTATGGTTACTCATAAGACCCGAGCGAACGATATAAAAGAACTTCTAAGCAAGTTTGAGGAAAATGAAAAATATCAGCAGTACCTTTAGTATGTTATTAGCCATTTTTCTTTTTTTAAATGGATGTAGTGCTAATGTATCCCGTTTTAAAACGGTTAAAGACAAACGCACCGATGCGGAACATCGCTTTGATCCGTTAAGCTTTCCCGGTGATGCTGCCGTTATTACCGGGCAAAAAACTCTTTCTGATAGGCAGTCCCAATTAGAACAACCAGCCACACAATTTACTCAACAGGAGATTTCCCCTTCCGATTCTATGGCTGTTACACAGAGAGATTCGTTATTGGTTTTATTCAGGGTTCAGGTCTTTGCCAGCAAGTCGCTTGATGAAGCCCAGCAGTTCGCTTGGGATATCGAGGCCCTGTTTCCCGAGGGTGTATTTGTTGAATATCAGGTACCTTATTATAAGGTAAGGGTAGGCGAATTTAGCAATCCCCAGGAGGGAGAGGAATTTCTTGAGCATGTCAAACAGCTTGGATTTAAAAAAGCCTGGCTGACGAGAGTTATAAGATGATAAAAACTGATGACAGTGTCGATTTAAGCAAAGCTGTTAACATCTTAAGGCGCGGTGGAGTAATTTTATCTCCCACGGACACGGTTTGGGGTTTAATGTGTGATTTTGAAAACGCAAAGGCGGTAGGCCGTATCTTTAAAATAAAAAAGAGCAAGCCTAGGCCCATAGCCGTCTTGTGCGATAATTTTGAACGTATAGAACAACTTGAAATTTGTTTTACTACCATTGGCCGAAGAATAGCCGAGTATTTCTGGCCTGGCCCGATAACAATTGTTTTAAAATCGAATTCCCGTCGTATAGGCTATGTTTCTGGAGAAAATAATACTATCGGTATCAGGGTTCCCGATTGCTTCGATTTAAAAGAACTAATCAGGGATTTTGGCAAGCCATTGGCAGCAACCAGCGCTAATTATGCAGGGCAAAATCCACCACGTCTTTTAAGTGAGATACCGACTGAAGTAGTTTCAAAAACAGATTTCATATATGAGTTTAACATTAAACCTTCCGGAGTGAACTCGACAGTTATTGATTGCGTATCAGATAACTTTAAACTCATTCGTCAGGGAGCGGTAACCCGCGAAGATATTCAAAAAGTCTTGGGGATCTATGAGTGATATTTCTGAATTCAAGGTATTGTTTGTTTGTACTGGCAATACATGTCGTTCACCTATTGCCGAGGGTATAACGAGAAAACTTGCTTCAGAGAGAAAAGCCGATCACATTAAGGTGTGTTCAGCCGGCACTATTGCTTCTGATGGTTTACCGGCTACGGAATATGCCATTGAGGCCGCTCGTCACTGGGATGTAGATATCTCGAATCACCGTTCTAAGCCGCTTGATAGAGAGTTGATCGGCGAGGCCGACTTGATACTGGCGATGGAAGGTGAACACATAAAAAGGATTACATCTATTGACGGCTCGGCTTCATCGAGGTCTTATTTGCTGAAAGCGTTTCCTGAACCGTTTAAAACTGGTCAGGAACAGGTTGATGACCCTATTGGAGGAACCCTCGACCAGTACAACCAGACATTTCTGGAGCTTGACGAGGTTATACGTAAAATCTTCCCCCATATTATCAAAATGTCTCAGTCAAAAGGATAGGTCGTTGGGCGGTTTTAAGATATTTACAACCATAAGTGTGTTTATATTTTTATCTCTTCAGTTTATATATGCAGAGACACAGGATAGTTTGCATAATATAATCGAAAGCGATGACATATTGTTGCCAAGTGAAGAGGGGTTGCAACCGGATACTTCAACTCCAGATTCAGCTTTTTTAGCCAGATCAGCGGATTCGAGCTGGTGGATAAGGAAGATAGAAAATCTGGCTTTTGGGTTAAACGAGTATCTGGAGTATTCCATTAACTATGGCATGCTTCCCGCAGGAAACGCTAAAATGTTCATACCTGAGTTGATCGAATACAATGGGGTGAAGTGTTACCGTGTGGTTTCCATTGCCTCCTCCAATGATTTTGTGTCTATGTTTTACAAGGTCCGTGACACGATCGAGACATATATAGATGTTGATGGAATATTCACCCATTATTTTCATAAGCTTTTACAAGAAGGTGGATACAAGGCCAATAAGACCACCATTTTCAACCAGCGACTCCATTTAGCTATCACCGGTAAAGATACTATCCCGACTTATCCATTTGTCCAGGATGCCTTATCATCTCTTTATTATATACGTACACAGAAGATTGAACCAGGAGTTGATATAATGATTGATAACCACACCGACGGGAAGAATTATCCCTTAAAAGTTATCGTTCACGGTCGGGAACGGGTTAAAGTACCTGCAGGAGAATTCGACTGCATAGTAGTCGAGCCGGTTATGCGTTATGAGGGGATATTTAAGGCTAAAGGTGCCATTAGAATCTGGTTGACTGATGATGAGTTCAAGGTTCCGGTTAAAATGCAAACGGAGGTTTTTTTCCTGGGCTCGATAATAGCTAAACTAAAAAAGTTTGAGCGTGGAATATTGCTCGAGGAGCTTAAGATATCTGATGAAGATGCCAGCAAAGAATAGAGTTAATCTGGGGGCAATTAAAAGGTATTCAATTAAGAAAAGGAAAGCCAAAGCAGATGTCAGGTTGTTTTCCGGAAAACTTAAATCGATAAAGCCGTTTTTTGATGCTCTACCCGGTTTTCTTAAGGCTGCCGACCTGAAGAGCCTTGCAAAAGATATGATTGATGCTCGAAGGCGCGGTAAAGGTATTATCTGGATGATGGGAGCCCATACCTTGAAAGTGGGGTTATCACCTGTTATAAATGAACTTTTAAGAACAGGGTATATAACTCATCTGGCTTTAAATGGTGCTGTTGTCATTCACGATACAGAGATAGCTTTCTGGGGCAAAACCTCTGAGGATGTTTCGGAGACTCTAACCGATGGTTCGTTTGGTATGGTCAGGGAGACACCTGTTTATCTGGCTGAGGCGTTGACTGTTTCGGGCGAAGATATGGGCATTGGTGAAGCCGTTGGTAAATATATAACGTGTAAAAAACCTAAATATGTATTGTATTCGGTGCTGGCGCAGGCTTATCGAAAAAAAGTACCAGTGACGGTTCATATCGGAATCGGCACTGATACTATCTGCCAACACCCGGAGTTTGATGGGGGTTTATGGGGTGAAAAAAGTCATCTGGATTTTAAAATTTTAGCGGAAAGTATAAGAAGTATCAATCGAGGTGGTGTTATCATCAATTTTGGTTCAGCAGTTATTCTTCCAGAAGTATTCTTAAAGGCTCTGACCGTAGCCCGTAATGTATTTGGAGATATATCAAATTTTTCTGCTGCCAATTTTGATATGATCCAGCACTATCGCCCAAATGAGAATGTAGTAAATAGGCCAACAATAAGCGGGGGTAAAAGATATAGTTTTACAGGTCATCATGAAATCATGCTACCCCTGCTTGGGGCAGCTTTGAAATCGTTAAAAAGGTAAGAGGCGAGTATGGCAAGAATTGTTGAGTGTGTACCAAATTTTTCAGAGGGACGTCGGCCTGAGGTAATTGGTGAAATCATTCGCGCAATCGAGGCGGTGCAGGGAACAACCCTTCTTGATATAGAGATGGATAAAGACCACAATCGGGCGGTTGTTACATTTGTTGGCGAGCCAGAAACGGTTGAGGAGGCCGCCTTTCAGGCAATAAAAAAAGCCTCTGAACTGATCGATATGGAAAAACATAGGGGTGAACACCCACGCATGGGAGCCACTGATGTTTGCCCCTTTATTCCTGTTTCTGGCGTGACAATGAAAGCATGTATAGCAATAGCAAAAAAGCTTGGAGAGAGAGTCGGCAATGAACTTCAGATACCGGTTTATCTTTACGAGGAAGCTGCTACTCGCCCCGACAGGGTAAATTTAGCTGATGTTCGCAAGGGCGAGTATGAGGGTATCCGCGATGAGATCGCTACTGTTCCGGAGCGCAAACCCGATTTTGGACCATTGAAGACCCATCCTAAAGCAGGAGCCATAGCAATAGGTGTCCGCCGGTTCCTCATCGCTTTTAATGTTTATCTGAATACTCAGAATTTGGATATAGCTAAAAGCATTGCCAATGCCATTAGATTTCAAACTGGTGGTTATCGCTATGTCAAAGCCATAGGTTTTGATATCAAAGAGCGTCGTCAGGTTCAGATTTCAATGAATCTTGTTAATTATCAGGGTACACCCATTTTCAGAGTCTATGAAACGATTAAATCGGAGGCCAGACGTTATGGCGTGAATGTCGTTGGTTCTGAGATCGTGGGATTGACTCCACTTGAGGCGATAATCCAGGTAGCAGATTTTTATTTGGGGTTGGAGAACTTTTCATCCGAACAGATTCTCGAATCAAAATTAAAATCGCCAAAACTGGTGGCTAAAAATCTGATGAAGGAATTCATTGAACAGGTGCAATCAAAAGAACCTACTCCCGGCGGAGGTTCGGTAGCAGCTTTAGTAGGAGCA
>NATP01000058.1 GCA_002085375.1 candidate division Zixibacteria bacterium 4484_95
TGCTGTTAGTATAACCATCCCAGATAATTGAATGGAATCCTGGTTTAAGGTATTCATTAATAAGCTTAACCACGAACTTACCAGCTATGTCATAAACCGAAAGGTCTACTTTACCAGCCTGTTTTATCTCAAAGCTTATTGATGTACACCCGTTAAAAGGGTTTGGATAGTTCTGATGTAAAATAAATTCATCTGATAAAGGAATACAATCATCAACACCAGTTGGTGCAAAGTAAACCGAATCGAGCATTGTCTGTAAGGTATCTAATCCATCGGAGAACTGGAAATAAAAATAATGCCAGCCATAACCGGGCCAGCTTAAGATATACTCAAATTCAGAAGTATCAGAATAAAAATGGTCAAAACTTCCCATATTGTAAAATTCCTGATCAAAGTTCAATTGTCGTACGAGCGGAAGATCGTTATCGGGATCACAGTAGTTTATAATGGCTTCCAGACCGGTATCTTCATCACCGGTAACTGTATAATCGAATATATCGGGTGATGTGTTATCATTAAAATCAAGAAACTGCGTTTCCGGTTCAAAGAATGTTGGGAAGGTGAAATCGTTAATGTAGATGTTGAATGAAGATGCGGTAAAAGTAACCCTCTCCGAAACCATATAATCCGCCTGAGGCCAACCATTCCAGTCCGGGTCACTAACCAGATCGTCAATGCTGCAAGACATATGAAGGTTACTATCAGAAATGTCATAATCAATATCGCCGATCCGGTAAAATGAAGTATCTATTAAACTTAATTTATACAATCCTGGCGAAGCTATAAATGGAATGTCAACATAAACCATTGAGAAAAACCAAACATTCGTTGATGATGTATCAATAAATCCAAAACAATAGAAAAAATATGTGTCATAACCCTGACTTGTTGGCCATTCACCGGTAGCGTTAGACATATATGCATAAATCCTGGAATCGGAATATGTAATACCACTTCTGGTTATATCAAGCCATCCGCCTCCTGTACCTGGCAAAGTGTCCCCCTCAGGGTCTTCAATCATATCTGCATAGGAATAAGTCGGTGGCGGAAAGATATCATCAGCATTAAATGGCGATTGAGTAACCAACAGCGATTCCTCACGGGCGCTGAAATAGTAACACAGAATATCCAGCGTATTTTGAAAAAGGATATCGGTTTCATAGGTAAAAGAATAGTAGGGGTCCTCATCCATAAGTGTCATCGGGATATCATTAAAGACAGTATCGGCTTGATTTCCATAATGCATCATAACCTCAACACCCGGCATACCCAATACATCGTTATAATCGCAGTTGAATTTTACAGGTGCACCTACAACACCTGCTGATGATGTACCATTTAAGATAGATTCCTGGGAAAAAGAATTTGTCACAAGCATACTTATCAGACTAAAAATAAAAAGAATTTTAATAGTCGATATTAATATTTTATCGCTCATAACATTCCCCTTTTATTTAGGTAATTGTTTTAGCTCTATTAAAACCCCACCTGTTGATTTGGGGTGTATAAAAGCAATTTTAGAGTTTTCAGCTCCCCGGCGCGGTATTTTATCAATAAGCTCAAAACCACCTTTAACCAATTGGCCTATAGCCTCCTCGATATCATCCACATGAAAACAGAGATGATGAATCCCCTCTCCCCTTTTAGCGATGAATTTTGCCACCGTAGATTCAGGTGAAGTCGGTTCAATAAGCTCGATTCTTGTTTTCGCCGAGGGAGAGCTCTCACTATTATCAATAAAACCAACCTTTAAATGTCTATCCGGGATTTCTTCGATGCCACCAAACCTCAAGCCCAGAGTACGGATGTAAAAACCCAGCATTTTTTCAATATCATTTACAGCTATCCCAATATGATCGATTCCCAGAATTTTCATGCATGGCTCCCTGTCTTAATTACCCTCTTTATATTCACCCCATAGTTCTCTCAAGATACCACATATCTCCCCTATACTGCAATAACAACTGACGCATTCGATAATCGGTGGCATAAGGTTTACGCCATCCTTGACGGCTAATTCTAGATTTTTTAACGCCTCAGTTACTTTGAGATTGTCTCTTCTTCTTTTTATTGACTTAAGGTTTTCAATTTGATCTTTTTGCACCGTCTCATCGACATGAAGAATTTCTCCCCCTATATCTTCATCGATGATAAAATCATTAACACCGACAACGATTTTATCTTTTTGCTCTACTGATTTTTGATATTCATAAGCCGCTTCCTGTATTTCATGTTGAAAATAACCGTTCTTAACCGCTTGAAGTGCACCGCCCATCTTTTCTATTTTTTCAAGATACTGATTTATTTTTTCAATAAGTGAATCTGTCAAATACTCCACATAATATGAACCGGCCAAAGGGTCAACGGAAGCGGTTACACCTGATTCGTAAGCTATAATCTGCTGTGTCCTAAGAGCTATACGGGCGGCTTTTTCCGAGGGTAAAGCCAGAGCCTCATCAAACGAGTTAGTATGAAGCGATTGGGTACCTCCCAACACCGCGGCCAAAGCCTGGATGGTTACCCGGGTAACATTGTTTTCCGGTTGTTGAGCGGTAAGCATCGAACCAGCAGTCTGAGTATGAAAGCGAAGCATACAACTGCGATCGCTTTGGGCATGGAATTTCTCCCGAACAATTTTAGCCCAAATATACCTTGCCGCTCTGAATTTGGCAACCTCTTCAAAAATATCGTTATGAGCATTAAAGAAAAACGATAACTTGGGAGCAAATTCATCTATCTTAAGGCCAGCTTTTAGCGCCTGCTCGACATAACAAATAGCATTGGCAAGTGTGAAAGCTACCTCCTGAGCTGCAGTGGAACCAGCCTCACGAATATGATAACCCGAAATCGATATCATATTCCAATCAGGTATATTATCCTTACAAAATTCAAATATGTCAGTGATGAGCTTTAACGATTGCTCAGGTGGGAAAATATAAGTACCACGAGCTATGTATTCCTTTAAGATGTCGTTCTGGATTGTTCCCCTGAGTTTTTCGGGGTTTACTCCCTGCTTTTTGGCAACTGCCACATACATGGCAAGTAAAATAGCGGCTGTAGAGTTGATTGTCATCGAGGTGGAGACCCCGTCTAAAGGGATTCCCTCAAAGAGGGTTTCCATATCGGCCAGAGTATCAATGGCAACACCCGTTTTACCAATCTCGCCTTCTACATGGGCATCATCAGAATCATAACCTATCTGCGTCGGCAAATCAAAGGCTACCGATAGACCGGTTTGACCATTGGCCAGAAGATATTTATAACGCTGATTAGATGATTTTGCTGTGCCATATCCCGCGTACTGGCGCATGGTCCATAAGCGCTTGCGGTACATCTGGCGATGTATACCACGCAGGAACGGATACTCCCCTGGAGTAATCGATTTATTAATCGTGCTGTCCGGGCTTAATCCGTTGAGAAATTCAGGTTGTTTTATATCTGAGCTGGTTTTAAAATTATTATCCTTTTTATCCATGGTGTTCTCCTCAATTCCAAATATAAGAAAAATATGAAAAAAACAAAGAGCAAAATGGTAAGGTTCGTTATTAACATGATAAATCACTACTCAAAGCATATATGCAATTTAACAATGGGGTGAATAGCAATATAATGAAATAATTTAAACGATAGCACCAATAGTTTCAGATAGCCAGTGTCAAGCCGGATTTATTTCCTACAAGTGCAAAAAGGCCAAGAGAAACCCGGGGGGAAATTACTTTTATGATATAAATATAATCTTAAATTTGATACTATATTAACATCAAACTATTAATGATTCAGCTACCTTGAAAATAGTTACCTATTCAAAAACCACAAGGGGTTGGTTTTTCTCAATTGATTGGCCAGCTTTCACCTTAATTTCTTTTATAGTTCCCGAATGAGTAGCTTTCAATTCGTTTTCCATTTTCATAGCCTCAACAATCAACAAACCGTCGCCTTTTTTAACATTCTGCCCTACATTTACCTCGATACCTACCACCATACCGGGCATAGGTGCACTCAACACACGTGCTTTCCCCGAACCGATACTATCACCCATAATCTTGGCATAGCGAGCTGTTTTTTCATCAACAACTTCACACTGAGCCAGGCGCGAACCCAACCAGCAATAATAGGCTGTGTCATCTTTTAGAAGTTCAATTTCGTAAGGCTGATTATCTTTAAGGAAAGTAACGAATTGCCAGGTTCGTTCGGTTGATGAAATTTCATGCCGTCCCGCTCTAATTTGATAATTGTCGATTTTTATCGCCTTATTGTTGAGTTTTATATTAAAAGAATTACTCTCCATAATTAATTCAATTTTATAATTCTTCTCACCCACTTTGACTTTGTAAATCATACCCTCAAATAACCCCTTATCGGCTCCTGAGAGCCTGCAATCGCCCTTTCATTTTCCAGGTACTTCCCCGCCTTGTCTTATAGCCATTGCCCATCTTAAACGAGCTCGCTTTGTTTTTATCCATATAATCATTAATTACAGTTGCCACAGCCATTGCCAAACTCTCATCCTCTGAAAAACCATCAGGCTCACTATAGTATTCATCTATAAAATGTGTTGAAAGTTCACCTTTAAGGAAAGCCGGATGTTCCAGAATCTTTCTATGAAAAGTTATATTCGTGATTACGCCCGTTATGATATATTCATCGAGCGCCCGCTTCATCTTTGAAATGGCATCGAGTCGATTTTTACCATAGGTAACCAGTTTTGCTATAAGAGGGTCATAATACATCGATATCTCCATTCCCTCATAAACCCCGGAATCAACTCTCACACCCGGCCCAGCTGGTTCACGGTAACGGTGAATAAATCCCGTTGCCGGCAAGAAATCAATCGGATCTTCAGCATAAATCCGACATTCCATAGCATGACCCTTTATATGTATATCATCCTGCTTAAAAGATAATTTCTCACCAGCGGCAATTTTTATCTGCTCAACAGCCAGATCAAGACCTGTTACCAACTCGGTAATAGGATGTTCGACCTGAAGACGTGTATTCATCTCTAAAAAATAGTATCTCAAATCGGCGTCAACTAAAAATTCAATGGTGCCAGCGTTAAAATATTTGCAAGCTTTAGCACAAGCAATGGCTGCCTGCCCCATTTGTTCCCGCATGGTAGAGTCAACTGCCGGACTGGGAGCTTCCTCTATAACCTTCTGATGCCGGCGCTGGATAGAACACTCACGTTCACCAAGATAAACGTAATTTCCATGTTTATCAGCGATGATCTGTATCTCGATATGCCTTGGAGATTCAAGGTATTTCTCGATATAGATTCGATCATCGCCAAAAGCGGATTTGGCCTCAGAACGGGCTCCACGTAGTGATGATTTCATTTCACCATTGGATTTAACGATTCTCATTCCCTTGCCACCGCCACCTGCGGCAGCTTTTATAAGTACAGGAAAACCAATCTTATTAGCAATATCTATGGCTTCGATCTCGTCATCAATTGGTTTCTCTGTTCCAGGAACCACCGGCACGCCCGATTTAACCATAGCTTTACGAGCAGCCATTTTGTCACCCATCATTTCGATTGCTTCATGTGGTGGCCCTATAAAAACCAGACCCGCCTCTTCAATTTTTCGGGCAAAATTATGATTTTCCGCTAAAAATCCATAACCGGGGTGAACTGCTTCTGCTTTGGAGTTTTTGGCTATTTGTATTATTTCATCTATATCGAGATACGATTGTGATGCAGGTGGCGGGCCTACATTGTAAGCCTCGTCAGCTAACCGGACATGCTGGGCATATTGATCAGCATCTGAGTAAATCGACACGGACTTTATACCCATATCTTTGCAAGCCCTAATAAGGCGAACCGCGATTTCACCTCTGTTGGCAATCAGTATCTTCTTAAACATCTTAACTTTTTATCGTTATGTAACAATTTATTACACTTTGAATTCTTCGTTGAAAGATAGTGTTTAATCTTAACACAGAACATAAGTTACGTTCTTCCCTTAAGGGAATTTTTATATGCCTTTATCTTTGCAGTATGTTCATCTATGTGGCTTGTTATCAATATAATTAACCATTTGGGAATACCTCCACGGTTGAGATATTCGTCCTCTGAAACAGATTTTATGTTCTCTATTACGCCATTGTGAACCATCCGTAATTGCTCTTTTATCTTAGAAAGCGATAATCTTCTTCTTTCTTTAACGGTTGTGTTATTAAATTCATCCAAGTCTTTGATGTGCAGCCAGTCTGGTTCTATACCCAGTTTCCATATCTCAAATGCCTTTGCCGCTTCTTCCTCCCATATAGTGATATGGGCAAGAGTATCCTTGACTGACCACTCACCTATGGTTTTAGAAGCTGTTATTTCTTTGTTATCCATCTCCTCAATAACCGCCATTAAATCATCAACTATCTTGTTTGCTTTCTCGATTAACTCAGTAAATAACATACTAAAGAACATCTCCGGATTGCTTATCCATTATGCTAAAATATATATAGAATTTCGAATAGAGCAATAAAAAACGAACTGAAAATATAATGACCCCCATTAAAATCAGGTTAGGTAAAACATGTCTGAAGTCAAATATTATCATAAGCCAAGTGCGTCTTTAAACATAACCAGATGCAATACGAAGCCAAACCATGTGCGGTAAAAAGTTATTTCTGACTGGTAACGACCATTATCCTTACAGAGGTATATTACCATGTTTCTTTGGCGGATTGGTATCTTTTTTAGTATCAAGCATTCTTAATGCCTTTATCAGACGCGGACGTGTATTCTCCGGTATTATTACATCGTCGATATATCCTCTTTCAGCCGCTTTAAAGGGCGAGGCGAACAGCTGGCGGTACTCTTCCTCTTTTTGTTTAAGATAAGCCTCCGGGTCCTCGGCAGCAACGATCTCTTTTTTGAAGATAATTTCAGCCGCGCCCTTGGGACCCATGACTGCTATCTCGGCAGTAGGCCAGGCGTAGTTAATATCGCCACGAATATGTTTGGATGACATAACATCATACGCTCCACCGTAAGCTTTGCGGGTAATGACAGTAATTTTGGGAACAGTAGCCTCACAGAAAGCATATAGCAATTTGGCACCATGTTTGATAATACCGCCATGTTCCTGGATAGTGCCTGGCAAAAATCCGGGTACATCCTCGAAGGTAATAAGAGGTATATTAAAACAATCGCAAAATCGAACGAATCGAGCGCCTTTGATAGAGCTATCGATATCAAGAACCCCTGCCAGATAAGCTGGTTGATTAGCGACAATACCCACAGGTTGCCCGCCAAGTCGGGCAAAACCAACGACTATATTCATGGCATAATCAGAATGAACCTCCAGAAAGTCGCCATCATCGGCAACCTTCAAAATAACATCCTTTATATCATAGGGCTTATTCGGATTTTCCGGTACGACTGTATTTAATGCTTTGTCGGTCCTATCGACCGGGTCAGTGCATTCAACAACCGGCGGGTCATCGAGATTGTTTAATGGGAAAAAACCTAAAAGCTTGCGTGTAACCTGCAAAGCCTCCACCTCGTTTTCGCAAGCGAAATGGGAAACTCCAGATTTCGAGGCATGCACATTGGCGCCACCCAGTTCATCAAACGACACTTCCTCGTGAGTGACTGTTTTCACCACATTAGGTCCGGTGACAAACATAAATGATGTTCCCTTGACCATAATAGTAAAATCGGTTATCGCTGGTGAATAAACGGCACCTCCCGCACATGGTCCAAGAACAACCGATATCTGGGGAATAACACCCGAAAATATTGTATTGCGCAGGAAGATATCGGCATAACCACCTAAAGAAACAACACCCTCCTGAATACGAGCACCTCCTGAGTCGTTCAATCCTATTACCGGTGCACCAACTTTTGCAGCCATATCCATAATCTTGCAAATTTTCTCGGCAAAAGCCTCTGAAAGCGTTCCACCGAAAACTGTGAAATCCTGGCTGAAAACAAACATCAACCGACCGTCTATTGTACCATAACCGGTAACCACACCATCACCAAGATATTTCTCCTTTTCAAGGCCAAATTCTTTAGTCCGATGGGTAACGAACATATCGAACTCCTCAAATGAATTATCATCTAAAAGAAGGTCAATCCTTTCACGTGCAGTGAGTTTACCTTTTTTATGCTGAGCATCAATTCTTTTCTGACCACCACCAAGTTTAGCGGCTTTACGCATCTCTTGTAACTTTTTAAGTTTTTCTTCAATATTCACGGCTATACCCTGCTAAATCTTATATTTATTTCACCTCTAAAAAACACTTATCACCAAATCAACATTACACTGGCTTTTAAACCCTGATATTTCTATCCAAACTTGACCGCTACAACTTTCCCCTTTTCATCCTCTTTAAATTTGGCAAACTTGATATCAACATCATGGTCGAAGGCTAGGACCCAATCCTCTCTGAGCATCTTTTCATGTAACCAGCGCTTTTGTTTCATCGTTGTAATCGGGTCAAGGTCTACCGCCGGCACATAAGCCACTCTGATATGAGCCGTCATTGGCATAAGGTCAGCCGGATAAATAACACGCTGCCCGCCAGCATCTATAATTACTGCCTGCATACCAGGAGTATGGCCACCAATAACCTTAACACTGATACCATGGAAAAGTTCAGTATCGCCATCTAAAAGCTCAAGTTTCCCCGACTCCTCTAAAACATGAAGGTTATCAACCAGATAAGTGGCGGCAGTCCGCTCGTTGGGGTTCATCGCATCTTGCCACTCCCTTTTCTGAATATAATATCTCGCATTGGGAAAGCGAAGTTGGAGAGAATTATCCTTTCCCTTTTTCAAAGCACCCATGGCATGGTCGGCATGGGCATGGCTAAATATCACACCGGTGATATCTTCAGGTTTAAGGCCATTTTTCTTAAGCTCGCCATCCCAGCGAGTTGGTCCACCGAGGTTATATATCTTAAGCTGGCGCTCGTTTAAAACATCACCGAAACCAGAATCGACAACAAGTATCTCCTTACCCGTTTTGATGATTAACGGGTTTAAGTCGAGCCTGATTAAGTTGTTATCATTAGACGGACAGAGCTTGTTCCACAAAACTTTGGGAACAACTCCAAACATGGCTCCGCCGTCAAGCTTGAAGTAATTTTCGAATATCGAAATAAGTTCAACATCACCCAGTTTCATTAAAATCCTTTTCTTTTTAATCGAAAATAATTGTATCCATCTTACAATTGCCCTTATAATACAGGCAATGTTAAAATCAAGTTACAATATATAAATATTCAGGACTAATTAGCAATATATTTGATATGGTTAATGGCCTTTTACACTTTAGTATGAATTCGAGGATAGAATATAGTTACTATATTATAAAAGTTTTTAAAAAAGGAAATCGGATCTCAACCAACGGAAGAAGCTCGACGTCATTATATCACAATAGAGATAGAAGTAATCTCTATCCCTTCAGCTTCAATATCTATCCATCTTAAACCCAAATCGTTCTCTACCGGTTTCTACTACCTTAACCATTTTTTCCTCTGGTACCTTTTTTATCTGGACAAGGCCATACCTATCCTTGTCGGCAAACGGCCTATCGAGTGTATAAATTTGTATATGTTGCGGTCTAATCTTCTGCAGGCAGGTAAACCAATCATTTAATGCTTTATCAGTAGTGTTATCAGGGTCGCCCTCAAGAAAAAGACTCTGGATCGTGATATTCGGTAAATCAACAAGGCCATCGACGATTTCATAAAAGTCGAGATCCTCAACCGGCCTGTTTATTCTCTTAAACAGCGACGGATTTCCCACATCAAGCTTCATGATCGGCAGGTCGATATATTCCAAAGACTTGATAAAAGAATTCCTCCTGCAGGTCGAGGAATTTGATAGAAGTGTCACTTTTACATATGGCCTTATTTTTCTAGCCAATCTGTTTACCTCATATGTTAGCTCTTTAAACCGCGGATACAAAGTCGGTTCACCGTTACCAGAAAAGGTCAGATAACTAAACTCAACATCCGATCTCAGTGCCATCTCAATCTCGGTCAGGACATTCTCCATCTCAGGAAAAATATCATCATCGTCAGGATTAAGCTTATGATATTCGGTCTTTCCATAGTGACAGTAAAGACAGTCGAAATCGCAATATTTTTTACCCTGGGGTGTCAGGTTTATGCCAAGAGAAAAACCGAGTCTGCGAGAGTTGATCGGCCCGTAAATAATCGTCCTTTTTATCGGTAAAACCACAAAAACTCCTTTCCGATAAACAAATCAGAATATAATATTAACCATCATGCAATACAACAATGAAACCCGGGCTACTATTTCTCCAAATGATAGAAAGCTTCCCAAGGCACAGCAAGTGATATTGGCCGTTATTCTATTCGGATATCCACTTATATCGTGGTTGTTAAATTATATCAACCCACCCTCAGAAACGGTTATCCAATCCCGCATCAGCCAGGTGTACATACCAGCGATATTAATCCAGACGTTGGTTTTTCTTGTTATCATCTGGGCAACGACAAAAACAGCAGATGGCCAGATTAATCTAAGCAACATCGCCGGAATCGGTATAAAGCCGAAAGATTTTAACCTCCTTAATTTAGCTATCGGTATCATGTTCCTGTTTACAGCGCTTATTATACTGAATATCATCTCCAACATAATCGACTACTACGGCATATTCCGAGCGGAGGATATAACCTACCTTTTACCCCGCTCGCCTGAAGAAAAGGTTTTCTGGATTATGTTATCGCTTATTGCTGGTGTAACCGAGGAGCTGTGTTTCCGTGGTTTTGTCATCACCAGGCTTGCCATACTTACAGGCTCGGTCTGGCCCGGAGCTATTCTGGGAGCTGTAAGTTTCGGATTAGGACATCTTTATCAGGGCTGGGCCGGTGTGGCTATAATCGGTATTTATGGGCTTTTGTTTTCATTGTTGTTTATTGCCCGTGGCTCTTTGGTG
>NATP01000059.1 GCA_002085375.1 candidate division Zixibacteria bacterium 4484_95
CAATAAACTTCCACCTGCACTGGCGGCGACAATCGGCAACATAATCTTTTTAGCAGTTGGCTTGATAATGTTTTTCAAAACCCGAAAATAAGAAAGGTTCAGGAGCCACAATAATAAATTAAAACTTTAGTTGGACTACAAATTATAAATAATAGTATACGATTATAACTTGTGAACTTCAGTTGCCAGGGGACCTTTTGGCCCCTGGGTGAAATTATATTCAACCATCTGGCCCTGCACCAGCGTCTTATAACCCTCTTCTTTGATTACTGAATAATGGACAAAAATATCACCATTGCCATCTTCACTAAGAATAAAACCAAAACCCTTTTTGTCATTAAACCATTTTACAACACCGGTTGGCATGAAAAAGACCTCCTTGATAATCCGAAACGATATATTCCTAATATGGTCTTCGGTAAATTTGAGCAGGTCTTAAATCTAAAAATAAACCATTATATAGAAAAAAGCCACAACTGAAACAATTGCAACCCAATAGAAATATTCACCTTTTTATGTGCCCATCTCCCAGGAACTAAGGTATTGCTTTTGTTCACGAGTCAATTTATCAATTTGTATGCCCATCGATTGAAGTTTCAATTTCGCTATAAAATTGTCAATTACAGCCGGCACTGGATACACTTTTCGTTCCATACGACCGCTGTTTTTAAGAAGGTATTCCGCACCAAGGGCTTGGTTGGCAAAACTCATATCCATCACCGATGCCGGATGTCCCTCGGCTGCTGCCAGGTTTATTAACCTTCCCTCCCCCAAAAGAAAAATCCTTTTACCACCGGGTAATATAAATTCCTGCACATTGGGACGTATTGTCCTAACCTTCCTGGCGATTTTCTTTAAGGAATTGATATCTATCTCAACATTAAAATGTCCTGAATTAGCTACCAGGGCACCATCCTTCATAAGTAAAAAATGCTCTTTCGTGATAACATTCACATCACCAGTCAGGGTAATAAAGACATCGCCGCTCAAAGCTGCCTTCTTCATGGGCATAACCTTGAAACCGTCCATTGTCGCCTCCAGAGCCTTAAGTGGATCAACCTCGGTAACAACAACCTTGGCTCCCATTCCTCTGGCCTTATTGGCAACACCTCGACCGCACCAACCGTAGCCGGCAACAACAACATCAGCCCCGGAGAGAAGGATATTCGTTGAACGCATTATGCCATCAAGGGTTGATTGACCGGTACCGTAACGATTATCAAAAAAATGCTTCGTTTTGGAATCGTTGACAGCTAACATCGGAAACAAAAGTATATTTTTTTTCTCCATGCTTTTAAGCCGTATCACACCGGTAGTCGTCTCCTCCGAACCAGCAATTATTTCAGAGGCTTGGCTTTTTCTTTTTGTATGAAGCTGGGTTACAAGGTCAGCTCCATCATCCATAGTAAGCAAGGGTTTGGTATCAAGACAGCTGTTAATATGACTATAATAGATCCGGTTTGACTCTCCTTTGATAGCAAAAACAGAAACATTGTAATCCTTAACCAGCGAGGCAGCAACATCATCCTGTGTCGAAAGCGGGTTGGATGCACATAAAAATGGCAGGGCACCACCAGCCTTCAAAGTAATCATCAAATTGGCAGTCTCGGTGGTTACGTGCAAACAACATGCGATTTTAACTCCCTTAAAAGGTTTCTCTTTTATAAATCGCTTGCGGATTAAACGCAACACAGGCATGAAACGTTCTGCCCATTCTATTCTTAATTTCCCTTGCGGAGCTAACTTCCTATCTTTTACATCGTATTTCATAATCAAGCATCCTTCAACAGGTCTTTAACCCTATTTGTTTTTTCCCATGTAAAATCTTTATACTCACGACCGAAGTGACCATACACAGCAGTCCCACGATAAATCGGGCGAACGAGGTTAAGATATCTTATTATCCCCCGGGGAGAAAGATCGAAATGCTTTCTAACCAATTCCGTCAGTCTCCAATCAGGGATTTTGCCGGAGTTACGTGTATTGACAATAACACAAACAGGCTGAACCTCGCCGATAGCATAAGCCAGATGAACATGGCAGATATCAGCTAAACCGGAGGCTACAATATTCTTAGCGATATGGCGTGCCATATACGAAGCCGAGCGGTCAACCTTAGTGGGATCCTTACCCGAAAAAGCTCCGCCACCATGTGCAGAAGAACCACCATAAGTATCAACTATTATCTTGCGGCCAGTCATTCCAGTATCTGATTGCGGACCACCAACAACGAACTTGCCTGTTGGATTAACCAAATATGCAGTATTCCGGTCAAGATACCTTTTAGGTATAACTTTGAGAACTACATTTTCAATTATTTCGTCTTTTGCTTTTTTTGTGATACGTTTCCCTGTCCTATCAAGTATATCTTCAGAATGCTGGCAAGAAATAACCACTGTGTCAACCCTTTTCGGCTTGCCGTTATCAAATTCAACAGTAACCTGACTCTTGCCATCCGGACCAAGATAAGGCAATATACCCTTCCTACGAACGTAGGCAAGCCTGGCCGCTAACTTGTGGGCAAGCATTATCGGTAAAGGCATTAGCTCCTTTGTTTGCCTGGTGGCAAAACCTATCATCAACCCCTGGTCACCAGCACCTCCTCTATCAACACCCTGGGCTATATCAGGTGATTGAATACCAATGGCGTTTAATATGGCACAAGAACGATAATTGAAACCAAATTTGATGTCGGTATAACCAATATCCTTGATAAGAGCCCGTACCAATTCGGGGATATCGATATAGGTTTTAGTGGTAATCTCACCACCAACTATCACCAATCCTTTGGTGATAAACGTTTCACAGGCAACCCGCCCCTTTTTATCATATCTGATAATCTGATCCAAAACCGCATCCGATATCTGATCACAAATTTTATCAGGATGTCCCTCTGTCACAGATTCGGATGTAAAGAAAAATCTTTCCCTCGCCATTTATCCTCCGTAGCATTTCACTCGTGTCAATTCCACATGCAAGTAGATTGAGACACTATTGGTGCAGAAAGTGATACTGCAAAAACCCAACAACCTTCCTTATCACTTGGACAGTTTAATAATTTAGAATGCTCAACGCAAGCTGAAACTGGAGAAGATACCCTTCAAACAGCCTTGCAGATAAATAATTATCAATAATACCCTATTTCTGAACTGTCTCCCAGATTCAATTGTTTATATACTCCGATCACAGAAGAGTTATTACCAACCAACGATGTCTCCAGAAGGCACTGTCTTACTTCTGCATGTGAGGAAATGATAGAGTCCTTAATTATGCTATTCTCGATCACAGCCCCATCAGCCACACTGACATAAGGACCGATAACCGAATTTCTTACCTTTGCTGTAGATGAAATATAAACCGGTGGAATAACTATAACATCATCATATTCATCTACGGTTTTAATTTGTGAAAGAAGATATCTGTTAGTGGCCAGAAGGGTATCTTTTTTACCGCAATCAAACCAACCATTAACATTGAATGTGGTAATCTTGCAGTTATGCTTCAACATCAAACCCAGAGCATCAGTAAGTTGGAACTCACCCCTGGTGGTAATATTTTTAGCCACCAGCTCCTCAAGACACCGTCCGAAAAGCTCCGTCGATTTAATATAATAAAGGCCAACTAATGCCTGGTTAGAGATTGGCACCTCAGGCTTTTCAATAAGCCTGGTAACATACTCGCCATTGGTCTCAACGATACCGAAACGACGTGGGTCATCAACTATTTTCGTGCCTATAGTATCATATTTCGCCTTCAGCAGATCACTGATATCCAGATCAAATATTGTATCACCCAGGGTTATCATTACCGGATCGCCAACAAAATGTTCTCGCGCAAGATATATTGCCCAGCCCAAACCCTTAGGTTCCTTCTGTTCAATAAAACTTGCCTTGATATTATAATTTTTAGAAATATAATCAATGATCATATCACCTAAAAAACCAACAATCACCACAACTTCTCTGATATCGTATGCTAATAACGCATCAATGATATGACCTAAAATAGGTTTACCGGCAACGTGAAGTAGGGTTTTGGGAGCAGTATGTGTATGAGGTCTGAGCCGGCTTCCCATTCCCGCAGCAGGTATTATTGCTTTCATGATTGCTCCAGGGTTAATTCTCTGCTAATCTCTCTTTAAGGTAATCTATCACCCGTATTGGCGTCGGGTCAACCTTATTTAATAGTGCCATATAAAAAGAGGTGTAATCGGCTAATTGAATTAACGAAAATAATCTTGTTAAGAGTTCATCGCCTTGAGTATAAAGCTCGATCACCTCTACATTCTTTTCAGAAATGATTTTCAATACGATATCCATACGGCGAGCAATTTGTTCGTTGTCATCTTTATCACGCAGGATAACTACAACCATATTTTCCCCATGTGATACTGAGAGTTCCCATCCCACAAGTTCGTTGTGGTTGAATTCGGGAAAAACGTTGCAGAATGCCAACTGCTTTGCATTTTCACAAATCTGCGTCTTGAAACGATAACCTACTACACCCATATTGCTTGAGCCTGAATAAATTACTATTACTTTACCGGCAAGCTTTAAAGCCAGATCATAAGCACTATTTTCAGAAGATCCAAATTGATACCGACTTCCCCAGTGCCTTAGATTTTTAGCAGTTTGTTCAAGCTCAAAACTGTAATCTCGACATAACCCCAACCGTCCAAAAATAACCATCAGCGGTGCAAAAGAGTAACCAAGTGCCGACCGAGGCATCAATCCGGAGGGGATAACAACAACTGGTTTGCCATCCCGTTTTGCCCGGCGGCAAAGCTCACCTCCGGTGGTAATACAAAAAACATTACAGCTTTTCCCCAATGCCGTCTCGTAGGCAGATAATGTTTCCTCGGTATTACCCGAATAACTCGAACATATCACAAGCGAGTCCTTACCCGAATACAACGGTAAACCATAATTCCTGTGAACATCGAAACGAATAGAAAGTTCACACTGCAAAAAACTTTTTATGAGATCACCACTTATTGCCGACCCTCCCATGCCGGCCAAGATGATGTTTCTGAATTCAGCCCCTTCAAGATTTTCTAAATCCGAATTGTAGCCTATATCGATACCGTCAATAAGTTGTTTATGAAAATCAACAATCTTCTCATACATATTCTGCCGGTCGAACCTCCTCAGCGAAATATCAACCATTGTTGGCTCCCCTCATGAAATCAACAAGCGGTACCAAGCTTGGAAAATATAATTTCACCTTTTTTCTTAAAAACTCCTCAACATGTAATGCGGTCTTTTTCCGGCAAGCCATCCTTGCTATCGCACGCGCCCGTTTTTTATCGATATTTCGTATCAGTTGCTTGACCATTCCGGTAGCCTGATAATTAACAGAGATTTCATCAATACCTAATCCTACAAGCAGTATCACGCCATAAGGATCGGCAGCAAACTCGCCACAAATACCAACCCTTATATTATGTTTGTGACCGGCTATGATCGTTTGTTCAATCATCTTCAACACAGCCGGATGGAAACTTTGATAAAGGTGGGAAAGAATTTCATTTGTCCTGTCTACAGCTAAGGCATATTGAATTAGGTCGTTGGTGCCTAGCGAGAAGAAATCGACCTCATCAGCCAAATATTCAGCTATCATAACAGCCGAAGGTATCTCAATCATTATTCCAAGAGGTATCTTCTTCTTAAACATCGCTTTTTCTTTTGCAAGTTCATCCTGGCATTGCTGAATCAATTCTTTGGTCTCAATAAGCTCATCAAGATTGGAAATCATTGGCAACATTATTTCAAGATTGCCATAAACCGATGCTTTCAGCAAAGCCTTAAGCTGGGTTTTGAATATATCCGGTCGGTCTAAACAAAAACGAATAGCCCGCCACCCAAGAAACGGATTTGGGTCGATGGCCTTAACCTTAGAGCTTGTAAACTTGTCACCTCCAAGGTCAAATGTCCTTATTATAACCGGGCAATCTCCCATCCTTTTTAATATCGTTTTATAAATCCGAAATTGCTTGCTGATGTCCGGGAAATCGTTATCTGTTAAAAAAAGGTTTTCTGTGCGGAACAGCCCTATACCTTCAGCTCCATACTTAATGACCTTTGCCGTCTCCGAGGGAAGCTCGATATTATTTAAGATCTTGATCCTATAACCGTCCTTGGTCTGAGCAGGCTGGTCTCTAAGAACTAGAAACTGCCTAAATAAATCCGATAAAAACCTCTGACGCAAATGATAATACTTTAAGGTTTCACTCCCAGGATTAATGTAAAGTCTACCGGTCAGACCATCAATGATAACATTGTCACCGGTATTTACCTTCTCTACCGTAGAACCCAACCCGACAACCGCTGGAAGGTTCAATGACTTGGCTAAAAGAGAAGTATGAGATGTCACGCCCCCTAAACCGGTGGCAAAACCAACCTTCTTTCGCACCGAAAAACCAAGCAGATCACCCGGAGTAAGGTCTCTGGCCACCACCACAGTAGGCCCTTTAAAATATCCAACTGTAGATTTTTTTACTCCCTGAAGGACACTTATTAGTTTTGCACAAACCGAATTTATATCCAGAATTCTCTCTTTCAAATAAGGATCAGAAGATTTAGAGAGCTGTTTGATAACAGCATCAATCTGCTGGTAATATATGTAGGCAGCATTCAGCTTCTCCTTCTCTATAAGTTCAACAACCTTTGAATTGATAATCTGGTCATCAACTATCATCGACTGAGCTTCAAATATCCTAGCATATTCAGGACCTAATCTTTTACTGACATCTTCAGACAGCTTTCTTAGACCTCTTTTCACCGTGGCGATCGCCCTCTTGAAATCAGCGATCTCTTTATCAACTTTATCCGCATTTATTGGATAAGATTCGACATTGACCTTCTCTTTATTAAGCACAACTGCCCTGCCGATAATTATGCCCGGAGAGGCGGCTATTCCTTTTAATAAGATACCTTTTCTCTTTTTTTCCATTTATTCTTCACCAAACTTAGTTTCAAAAATCTTCACTACTGCTTTTAGCGCCGATTTCTCATCAGGGCCATCAGTGACCACCGTAATCCTCGCCCCTTTCTCCGCAGCCAACATCATCACGCCCATTATGCTTTTACCGTTTACCTCAAGAGTACCTTTCTTAAGGTAAATCTCCGAGATAAACTTGCTGGCTGTCTTAACTAACAACGCTGCTGGTCGTGCGTGTAAGCCCAGCTTATTTATAATGGTAACCTCCCTTGATACCACATTCAAGCCCTTGCTATATAATTACCAGGTCGTCTGACAACCAAACCCGCAAGCTCGAGTTTCAAAACGATTGCGGATATTTTCGACGGTTGAAATCCCAGTTTTCTGACCAGCTCATCAAAATGAGCCGGACCTGCACCAACCAAGTCACAAATTTTTTGTTCATTGGGATCCAGGTCGATTGCTATTTGCTCAGTGGAGATTCCTGACTTTCCTACCACTGGTGAAATCTCCCAGCCCAGCGAGCCAAGAATATCCTCCGGAGAGGTGGCAACAGCTGCACCTTCTTTTAGCAAGTTGATGGTGCCATGGCTTTTGAGATTATCTGCTCGGCCAGGAACGGCAAAAACCTCCTTCCCCTGGTCAACTGCCAACCCGGCAGTAACAAGCGCTCCCGATTTTTCAGCCGCCTCAACAACAACCACCGCTTCAACCAAACCGGATATGATCCTGTTACGCCGAGGGAAATTATGTTTTTCAGGTTTGGTTCCAAATGGGAACTCCGAAAGCAAGAAACCCTTTTCAAGAATTTTACTGGCGAGGTTTCGATGCCCCCGGGGATAAATGATATCGATACCACAACCAAAAACAGCAGCTGTTATACCTCCATTATCGATGGCCGCTTTGTGAGCCTCACAATCAATGCCCCAGGCCATACCTGAAATAATGACTAAACCACGTGATGCTAACCCTCCAGCAATTTTCCTTGTCATCGCTCGCCCGTATTCTGTTGGCGTTCGTGAACCTACAATAGCTACTGATGGTTTTGATAAAAGTTCCAATGCACCTTTCAGGTAAAGAATAAGAGGAGGCGAGTATATATTAAGCAATCGTTCCGGGTAGTTTTTCTGGCCAAGGCAGATGACCTTGACATCAAACCGTGCTGCTTTTTGTAAAATCTCATCGATTTCATTCCAACGGCTAAAATTTAACATGGACGAAACCTGCTTTTCGTTCAATCCGCAATTTTCAAATATTCCGGTATCATCGTTTCCAGCAAATTGGTCAAAATCCTGAAAATGATTTATGACCTGCTGATATTTTATTGGACCAACCCCATTGACCATCGAAAGCATCAAAGCAAATCTTGTATCAACCTCAACCAAATCAATCTCCAAACACGATTTTTGTAATTATCTCCAAAAGAACATCAAGATTTTCACCTGATAGACAAGAAATCATAAGCCAGTTGTCGTCAAGAGAATCAAGTTTTTCCCTTTCTCTCTTATTTAAAAGATCGATTTTATTTAAAGCAACTACGGCCGGTTTGTCAAGCAATGCAACATCAAATAACCCCAATTCCGCCTTAAGCATATTATACTGCATAAGAGGGTCATCAACAGTGCATTCAATGAGAAAAACAAGGACCCGAGTACGCTGGATGTGCCTTAAGAAATCAAAACCAAGCCCCTTACCTCGATGAGCCCCCTCAATAACACCCGGGATATCAGCTACTACATAGCTTCGATAGTCAGCGGTTCGGACAATACCGAGATTGGGAACCAATGTAGTATAAGGGTAACTTGCTATTTTGGGACGGGCATCTGAAATCCGCGTCAGAAGGGTCGATTTACCAGCGTTGGGAAAACCAACCAATCCGACATCAGCAATCAGTTTAAGCTCAAGCTCCAAAATTTTATGTTCGCCCTTCTCTCCCTCAGTGGCCTTGAGAGGAGCCTGGTTAACCGACGATTTGAAACGGGTATTGCCCTTACCACCTGCACCACCACAAGCGACTATCACTGGCTTACAGCCAGGTTTTAAATCGGCAATTAGCCCTCCCGTCTGGCTGTCTTTAACAAGAGTCCCCGGAGGGAGATAGATAACTAGGTCCTGACCATCCCGACCGCTTCTATTCCTTTTTCCTCCTCTACCACCTGAATCAGCTCTAAAAACCTTTCTATAGCGGAAATCCAAAAGGGTGGACATATTTTCATCAATAGCTACCAGAACATTACCACCTTTACCTCCATCTCCACCATCTGGACCACCTTTTGGAACATACTTCTCCCTTCGGAAACTGACACAACCGTCACCGCCATCACCGGCCTTAACTTCAATCTCAGCGTAATCTACAAAC
Source organism: candidate division Zixibacteria bacterium 4484_95 (assembly GCA_002085375.1). Lineage (GTDB taxonomy): Bacteria > Zixibacteria > MSB-5A5 > UBA10806 > 4484-95 > 4484-95. The sequence goes on from NATP01000059.1 coordinate 9,299, forward strand.
ATCAATTATTGACTGATAAAAATTTCATCAAGCTTTGATTTCAGTTCTTGAAGATGCAAATCTCGAAAGAGCTTACCCCCACTTGCATATGAAACCTGGCCAGTTTCTTCACTGACAATTACAACGAATGCATCCGTTTCCTCAGTTGCGCCAACTGCCGCTTTATGCCTCATACCATGTAAACGGTGATATGCCGGATTCTGGGAAAGCGGCAAACTACAACTCGCCGCTACGATCTGGTCACCTTTGATTACAACCGCCCCGTCATGAAGCGGTGTATAGGGGGTGAATATGGTTTGAAGAAGCTCCTGAGACACGGTGGCATTCATAGATTTTCCTGTCTCGATTATATTACTGAGTCTGATGTTATTCTCCAAAACTATTAAAGCACCATAATGCATATCTGAAAGCTTCTCTGTGGCTCTTATTATCTCATCAATAGCACTCTTCGACTCTTGCCTTAAAAGCATCCTCAATATCCGGCTTTGTCCCAATCTGGCAAATGCCCGCCTTAACTCTGGTTGAAGGATTATAACAAGGATCAAAATGCCAACCGCTGCAATATTGGATATGAACCATTTTACCATTGACAAATCAAGCCAGTATGCGATCAAGCCTATCACGAAAAAAAAGATTAAGCCGATAAGAAGTTGCAATGAACGAGCTCCCTTTAACAGTAAGAGCAACCTGTAGAAAAAATATCCCACAAGAAGAACATCCACCATATCAATAACAGTAAATTTCAAAAAACCGATATTGAATAATGTCATTAATCCGCCCTAACGATTCTTTCTACGATCTTTAAGGCCCTGATTGTCGGCAGGACATCATGAACCCTAATGATAGAAACTCCATTCAAAACAGCATACAAAGCCGCTGCCAGTGAGCCCTCAAGCCTCTCATCCACCGGTAAATCTAGGGTTTTACCTATAAATGACTTCCTCGAGACCCCTATCATTACAGGAAATCCCAGACTTTTAAAAGCGGGAATATTTTTTAAAATGCTAAAATTATGTTCAACGGTTTTACCGAAACCAATACCGGGATCGATAATAATCTTCTCCCTGGACACTCCAATCTTTATTGCTTTATTAACCGCTTCATACAAAAAATCGGAGATTTCACCAATCAGGTCATCATAATGAATTTCGATTTGCATCGTTTCGGGTGTTTTACGCATATGCATCAGCACCAGATAAGTTGAGTATTCTCTGGCGACTTCAGCGATACCCTCATCGTTCTGCAAACCAGAAACATCGTTAATGATTGTTGCACCTGCCCGGCAAGCTTCCCTGGCAACCTCGGATTTCATAGTATCTATTGAAATCGGAACATCAGTCTTA
>NATP01000060.1 GCA_002085375.1 candidate division Zixibacteria bacterium 4484_95
ACCGTGAGGGCGCCTTTGTATCTAAGGTCGAAGGTTATTGAAAAAATAGGGCGGGAACAATCCTTTAAAGAGATTAAATTTACATTTCTGGATAATATCAGGTTGTTTTTTCAGGATATGAAACCTGCCCAGGCTATCATTCCGGGTTTTATTTTTGCTATTGTATTGTTGTTGGTATTTGTTCCCAACAGAAGCGGACTTAGTACCATCCAACAGCATCTTCATCATAACAGACCTGGAATAGAAGCTGAATTGCAGACGGATATATCATCCGAAGTGAACGTTTTTCTAAGCGGTTGCCTTGGTCAGACGGTGAATATCCCTGGTTGTTTAGGCAAGGATGTTTATTTGAAAGGTTGTTGCCTATTTAAAGTACAGGATATGAATGTAGCTCAGGTTGGGTATGGAAACGGTTCAACGAAGTGTTCGCTGTTCATTATCGATTCACCGATTTTGGAAGACTGCCGGGCAAATTATCTGGTAGCATCCGGAGTAAAGTTCCGTTATGGCAGTATAGAAAACGTTAATTACATATGTTGGCAGGAAGGTTCTAATACATTTGTAATTATAAGCTGTTGCCCCCATTATAAACTTATAAATATGGCTATTTCTACTATTTGAATTTTACTTTATCTGATGTCGAACGGATTCATATAAATGTCGTTTTCATAGTTTGATTATAGTTGTTTTTTATAGCTTTTATTTTTAGAAATCGTTGGTATATCCGTAAAAATTCACTTTTGCTGAAAAAACGTTGCGATATCCGGTTATTTTAAGTTGTTGATATTATGGATCTTTAAATCTGTGATTATAGATGGAACAATTTTTAATTACTCAAGAGCTAATAATGTTGCATTTCGATTTGTAGTTTGGTAAATTGTGAATGTTATGTGGGAGAGATTATTTGACTGATCTTTAGATTTGATATCTATTTGGTATCGTTTTGTTCGTATTTATATTTAAGATTATTGAATTGTCCTGAATAGTTGTATGAATCCAGAGTGTATAGTGATATTAGCGGATGAGCCTAGCGGAGCTGGAAACCTCAACTCTCTGTTACCGATTCTGGGTGAGAGAAAAACGGAGCATCTTAACCGCGCAATGCTATTTGATACTTTATCTGTGTGCCTTAGTTTGCCTTTAACTGATATATCGGTTTATTATCATCCGGCCAGTTCCCGTAAAAAATTTAAGATGGATTTTGACCTTTTTGTACATGAGGAAGATGACAGGTTAGCTAAATCTAAGGTGAACAACATTACACTTTTGCCTCAAAACACCGCTTCTATACCAGAAAGGAGCTCCATGGCTTTATCTGAATCGTTTAGATCGGGTTATGAACGGGTAATAGTTATTGGTACAAATTGCCTAACGCTTAATAAGACCATAATCAAGGCTGGTTTTTTATTACTGAGAAAGAATCATGTTGTTATCGGCCCATCATTTAACGGCAAATATTATCTTTTGGGTATGTCAAGACATATTCCTCAGGCTTTTAAAGGTATCGATTGGGGTAGCCAAGATGTTTATGTTCGCTTGAGGTCTAATCTGAAAAACCCAAAGATTAAAGTCCAAGAACTGGAACTTTCATATATGGTTAATACAATTGATGAACTCAACCAATTGATTGGTGATATAGAGTGCTGGCGGAAAGTAGGCGAAAACAGGACAGCTTTTCATACTGAAAAATTTTTAAGAACACTGAACAGATAGAGGTGTCTAGTTTGTAAGCTGATTGTAAGGTTTGCTGTATCGTAACTAAACATTAAATATGACCTTATATTCTTTACTGTTTTCGGGGAATTTATTGAAGGTTTTTCCATACCAGGCATAGACATATGATGATTATAATACCCCGTTTTTAATAGGCCAAGGAAGTAATTGACATTGCTGAACATAGCGAGTTTTGATCATTATCTAATCTTATGAATTGAATCTGCCGATATTAACATAAGGTTTTTTGTATTAGAGCCTTTAGGTATAAGCTTCGTCCCCAGGTGTAGAGATTTGAGTTAGGTATTAATGTTAAATTGCTTTGGGGATTTAGTTTTATTAACGTAAAACGAAATGGAAATTTTTTCAGTTTGGACGATATTTAATCTCGTCTAAGGTAATTGCTTAGAAAATATGGGAAGTATCACGATACATCCAAAGAAGATAGCCAATTTTGAGCTCAAGGAGTTGATTGGCACTGGTGGTATGGCCAATATCTACAGGGGGTTGCAGTTATCTTTAGATAGGCCGGTGGCCTTGAAAATTTTACATCATCACCTGACTTTAAATAAAAACTTTATTATGCGTTTTGAGAATGAGGCCAAAAAGGCAGCCATGCTTCATCACGAAAACATTGTATCGATAATAGATTATGGTCACGTTGATGGCGAGTATTTTATTGCCATGGAATATATTGAGGGGCAGAGTTTAAAAGAGATGATGACCCGTATGAAGCGTCTTCCCCTCGAAATTGCCCTTTTGATATGCCATGAGGTAACCAAGGGGTTGAAGTATGCTCATAGCCATGGTTTGATTCATAGGGATATCAAACCTGCCAATATTATGCTTTCTACGGATGGGCGCATTATGATAACCGATTTCGGGATAGCCAAGACATTTAATGATATGTCCATAACTGACACCGGTCAGATGGTAGGCTCGCCGGCATATATGTCTCCCGAACAGGCTGCAAGTAGACCTATAGACCATCGTTGTGACATATTTTCTCTTGGAATAGTATTATACGAGATAATAACCGGTGAAAAGCCATTTAAAGGTGAAACCTACCAGGAAATGATTACCAGTATTATTTCGAGTAAACCTGTCAAACCGAGTTTGATGCGTATTGATGTTACTCCATCGATTGAGAATATTATTATGAAGGTGTTAAGTAAAAATATTGACAGTCGTTATCAGGATGCTGATGAATTGGGAGCTGAACTTAGCAGTGAACTTAAACGATATGTGATTCCTTCATCGAAAAAACTGATAGCTGGATTTCTGAAAAACCCAATTCGCACTGCTGAAAGACTAAGAGTTGGAAGAATATCCAAGCATATGGAATCTGCGTTGTATCTTGTCAACTTAGGTCATGGTAGGCTGGAGGACGCCTCCCGGGAATTTGAGAGAGTTTTGCTATATGATAAAGATAATAAAGTTGCCAAAGATTATCTTCAGAAACTTCGCTCAGGTCAAATAGATTTCGACAAAAAGCGGCCATCAGGGGTATCCAAACGGCGATATACAACGGCAGTAGCCGCTGGCATAATAGTATTCATCATCGCTTTTATTATGATTTTCTATAGCACCGGTAGGTTTGCTGGAAAAAGAGAAAACGATAATATCTCTATGGGCGAAATAGCATCTTTACCATCACCGCCAGAGAAACCGCCGGTACCGGTTTTTGAGGATTCGAAAACCGAAGTTCAGAAGACGATTTCACCGGTGAAGATGGGTTCGAAAAACAAGCCTGCATCTAGATCTGTGAAGAGGGGAAATGCGGAGAGAAAAACAGATGAAGGGTATAATTACCCCAATCAGGATTTAGGAAGTTATGGTTTTCTGGAGATTATATCGGTTCCCAAAGCAACCTTTTATGTGGATTTTAATAAGTATGGTCAAACAGGTGGAATACCTGTGAAGCTTTCCCCGGGAAGGCATGTTATAACGATTGAGGCTGATGGTTACAAAGTTGTCAGGAAACGGATATTCACGGAGACCGGAAAAACGGAAAAGTTAAATATCGTTTTAAGGCCGGAAAGATAGGAATTCGAGAGGATATAAGCCATTATTGGAGCGTTGTTAATATTTGCGCTTTTTTATTAGATACTTGTAAATTTATCAACAAATAAAAAATTATCAGATTACGACAACATCTATTATTGCAATACAATCCATTAAACAGCGATGGGCTTATGCTGGTTGACATTCTACCTGGACTGATATAGATTAATTTCCAGGAAAGGAGTATTTGTAATGTCAAAAGCGAAGTTGTTAGCGTTATTGATCTTCTTAAGCGCGGTAATTATCGGATGTGGGAAAAAGCCGGAGGGTGAAGTAACAAAGAAGGTGCTTAAAAATGGTTTAACGGTGCTTGTCAAGGAAGACCACAAGGTGCCTGTTGTATCTATAGTTACTTGGGTTAAAGCTGGTTACTTTAATGAGCCTGATTCATTAACCGGCATATCTCATCTTTTAGAGCATATGTTTTTCAAAGGCACTCAAAAGCGAGGTGTGGGAGAACTTGCCAGAGAGACAAAAGCTGCTGGAGGTTATCTTAACGCTGGCACGATTTACGAACACACATGTTATTACACGGTATTACCATCAGAATCATTTGAAAAAGGGCTTGATATCCAGTCTGATGCTCTTCAAAATTGTGCTATCGATTCTACAGAGCTAGCGAAGGAATCGAAAGTGGTTATCCAGGAGATTAAAAGGAAACTTGATAACCCTGATGCTTTTTCCTCTGAAAAACTTTTGGAGCTGGCTTTTGATAAGCACAGGATAAGACGGTGGCGTATGGGATTTGAGGAACAGGTTGCCTCCTGGAGCAGGGATGACCTTTATAATTATTATAAGACCCGCTATCGTCCTCAGAATATAATAATCTCCGTTGTTGGCGATATAGAGACATCTAAGGCATTAAATTTGATAAAAAAGTATTGCGAGGGTATTCCAAAAGGGGATTTTAAAACCGAGTTTTCACCGGAGGAACCACCACAAACCGAGTTTAAATACAGAAGGATGACTGCCGATATCAATCGCAATATAATCCATGTCGGTTTCCATGTACCGGGTGTTTTAGATGATGATTTTTACCCTTTAACTGTTTTTGATTATATTTTAAGCGGGGGACGCTCTTCGAGATTGTATCGTGAGGTCAAAGAGAAACGGGGGTTAGCAGAAAGCGTTAGTTCCTATTATTATTCGTTTAAAGATTTTGGGTATTTTACGATAACCGCTGAACAGGCTGATGGTGAGCCCGGAGAGCTTTTAAAAGCGTTATTAACAGAGGTAGAACGGTTTAAGATAAGTAATGTCGGTAGGGCGGAGCTTAATAGGGCGTTAAATCAGCTTGAATCGTCATATCTTCACTCGCTTGAGGACGTCAATGGCCAGGCACAGATTTATGCTGAATGCGAATCCTATGGTGATTATAAGATGGTTGACACCTATCTGGAGAAACTCAGAGCGGTTACAGTCCAGGATATAAGAAGAGTAGCCAATAAGTATTTTGTTTTATCCAACGCTTCGGTTCTGGAATATCTACCTTCTGATAAGAAATTTAAAAAGTATTCGAAACATGAATTGGAAAAGGATTTATCCGATGCTATTGAAAATTATCGCCAGGCGTTCAGGCTTCCTTTGGAGGAGATCGGCCCGGTCGTTGGAACTCCACCTGTTGGCGGAAAAGAATACCCCGATCAACCGGTTAAAAAGCAGGTTCTTGATAATGGCATGACCGTGATAGTTAAGGAGAATCATTCATTACCTATAGTATCAACGGCTGTATATTTCTTTGGGGGAACGTTTACGGAAAATGCTGATAATGCCGGCATAACGCAACTTATGGCAAAAACCTCTTTAAAGGGCACGATGAACATGTCTGCCGAGCAGATAGCTGGTGATATAGAGGGTCTGGGTAGTACGATCTCTTATGAGGTGGATAGAGATTATTTCGGTTTCAGGTTAGAGAGCATGTCAAGTAACTTCGAGGAGAGTTTTGCTCTTTTTGCCCAGGTTATACTAAATCCATCATTCACAGAAGAAGAGATTGAAAAGGAGAAAAAGGATTTAATAGCCTCTATCAACCGTCAGAAAGATTCAATGGGAAGTTATCCTGTTGAGCTATGTCAGCAGGCGCTTTTTGAAAACCACCCTTACGGTTTGCCCTCGCTTGGAGATGTAAATGCCATAAAGAAGATATCAAGGGCTGATCTGGTAAACAAACATCGCAAGTCGGTTGTAACCGGTAACGTTGTTATTGTATTTGCTGGAGACATAACGTTTGATGAAGCTATCAGGTTAGCTCCCAAGCATCTTGGCAGAATGAATGTCGGCGAGAGGTTACCGATGCCAAAGAGTGAGGTTAAACTTTCATCAATACATTCAAAAACAGTTAGGCGTGATAGGGCACAATCAGCTCAAGCCATCGGCATTTTGACATGTAGCTATTCCAGTCCTGACTATGAACCACTGAAGGTTTTGCAGAACGTTGCCAGCGGTATGGGGGGAAGGCTTTGGACTGAGGTCAGGGACAAGAGGTCACTTGCCTATTCGGTATACGGATATCAAGGTTCGGGGGCTCTTGCCGGCGCTTTTATTTGTTATATTGCCACCTCGCCTGAAAATGCTGAAAAGGCTCGTGAGCTAACGCTTGAGGTTATTTCAGGTTTCAAGGATGAACCGGTTAGCCCCGACGAACTGGAAATGTCGAAAAATTACGTCCGCGGTTCCTGGGCAATTTATTTACAAACGAACTCTACCCAGGCTGATTTATATGGCAGGTGGGAATTATCTGGTAAGGGTTACCAGGCAGTATGGGAGTATCCTGAGAAGATTCGTCAAGTCAGCGCCGAGCAATTGATGAACGTAGCTAATAAATATTTTGATACGGAGTATTATGCTTTGGGTATGATCGAAGGAGTTGGCGCTAAAGTAGAACAGCGGGAATAAAATTGTTAGCTGTATATAATGACCCCATTTTTTTGAAGCACCAGGCAGGCCCCGGACATCCTGAATCGCCAATAAGGCTTGAGGTGATAATGCGTGTTTGCGGTTCTATTTCTGGATTGCATGTTATTCACCAGTGCCAGCCCTCCCCGCAGGAGTATATCGAGTTAATCCATAAACGGGAATATGTCGATTACCTTAAAGGTTTAAAAGGTGATTATCTTTATATGCTTGATCCCGATACTGCTTTTTCGCCATTTTCCCTTGAGGCCTCTTTTAAAGCAGCAGGTGCGGTTATAGAGGCAGTATGTTTTGTTTTTTCTGCTGAGAATAACCGGGCTTTTTGTGCAGTGCGTCCACCCGGTCATCACGCCGAATCCGACAGGGGGATGGGTTTTTGTATTTTTAACAACATAGCCATAGGGTCTGCCTACGCTATCAACGAGGGTTTAGCTAATAAAGTGGCCATCGTGGATTGGGATGTTCATCACGGCAACGGCACCCAACATGCTTTTTATACAGAACCTAAGGTTTTATATATTTCGCTTCATCAGTATCCTTATTATCCTGGAACCGGCAGTTTTGATGAAACCGGCGAGGCTGAGGGTAAGGGTTTTACCATTAATTTGCCGATGGTTGCTGGTTCAGGCGATGAGGAGTATCGACAAGCTTTTAATGATAAGATACTACCTGCAATAGATGATTTCAAACCAGACCTTCTTATGATTTCAGCGGGTTTTGATGCGCATAGAAATGACCCATTAGCTGGAATTGAGCTTTCAACAGATTTTTATGCGGAAATGACGAAGATGCTTGTAGATTTGGCAAAAAAACATTGCCATGGGCGAATAGTCTCTGTCCTTGAAGGTGGCTATGATTTGAATGTCTTGGCTGATTCAGTTAAAGTTCATCTGGAGATATTATTAAACCATGAGTGAAAAATGGAAACCGGACTGTTTTATCAGGTTCACTACTGAAGACTTTAGTGGTCCTGGATGTATAATTGATGGTATGGCTTATCGTATCTTTGATGGGAATTTCTTTGGCGATTACAAAATTGGTGATATGGCATATTCTCTGGACGATATAAATTTTTTACCGCCATGCGTTCCACAGAAAATCGTATGTGTTGGTTTGAATTACGAAGACCATTTAAGCGAAAGCACCGTCTCCGAGATTCCCGATGAACCGATATTGTTTTTCAAACCGCTCTCCTCGATGATAGGCCATCTCGATAATATTGTCATACCTGACTGGGTAAACCGTGTAGATTACGAGGGTGAGCTGGCGGTTGTAATCGGCAAGGTGCTAAAAAACGCCTCCCTGGATGAATCGGCTGAGGGCATTTTCGGTTACACCTGTTTGAACGATGTAACGGCTCGCAATATCCAGAAAAAAGACTTGCAATGGACAAGGGCTAAAGGTTTCGATAGTTTTTGTCCGATAGGGCCGGTTATAAAAACCGGTATCGATGGTACCTCGCTTGATATTACAACTCATCTTAACGGTAAAGTTGTCCAGCAAAGCAATACCAGAATGCTGATAAAGAAACCAGCAGAGCTTATAAGTTACATATCTAAGGTTATGACTCTTTACCCTGGCGATATTATCTCAACTGGAACATCCAAGGGAGCGGGACCATTAGCGGAAGGAGACGTAGTTGAAGTTACAATCGAAGGTATCGGAACTCTGAAGAATTTTGTGGTGGCTGGATGAATGAGACATTTCTTTACGATATGTTGTTATTAGTCTTATCAATGGTTAAAGAAACTTAGCCATTTTAAGTTACCCGGGTTTAAGACATGGCGATTTTAATTTTATGTTTAGTTTTTAAATTTAGATAGATTGAGGAGTAAGTTATGGAACTAAGATGGGATAGGCTTAATTGGCAGGATTTCGAGGACCTGCAGAAAAAAGGTTACGACCGCGTTATTCTTCCTCTGGGCACTATCGAGGCCCATGGTGTTATTCCGCTTGGCACAGATAATATCATCCCCGAAAATATTGCTCAAAGGATAGCCCCTGATATTAAGGCTATTATTGCCCCAACCGTAAGTTATGGTGTGACCAGGTCGTTACTTCACTACCCGGGTTCTTTATCGGTGTCTTCCCCAACTCTTAAGGCTTATATTTTTGAAATTTTATCATCGATGGTTTCTAAAGGGATGGAGAAGATTGTGATTATAAACGGCCATGGCGGTCATATGGATGAGCTGAAACAGATAGCTTTCGAAATACATGAAAAGACCCGTGCCAAGGTTATTGTGATTCACTGGTGGATTCTATGTCAGGACTTGGGACCGGAGATTTACGATACAGAGGGAGGCCATGCCGCAGTAGATGAAACAGCTGCCATTATCGCTAGTGCCCCGGAAACGGTTAAAAAAGATAAATACAGTCTCGATATGCTTTACCATTTCAGACAGGGTGTCAATGTTTATCCGTCTCCATCGACCATCATTATTTATAAAGAGAATACCGGTGCACTTGATTTTGATGCCAAAAAGGCTGATGATTATTTTAAAGCTGTATGTCAGAAGGTCAAGGATTTCATTCTGGATATTTTTGAACGCTGGGATAAATAAAGTTTAGTGCATATCTTTGATATGAAGCACAATAGTTGTGCATAAATAGTAAAAGCATTTTTAATATCGCTGGCTAACGTATTTTTAATAATAGGGTTAACATTGGGAAGGGATATGGCATGTCCTTTGCTTTTATAGTTATCGGTTCTTTGACAATGTAAAGGATTAACCTCCCTAAAGGGTTGACAGATTTTAGCATTGGTGATAAAATTCCGTTTGGAGGAATGATGAGATATTCTTTAATCATTTGGTTGATGGTTTTAGTGCCTTTCGTTTATGGTGATACCAACCAGGGTGAATATGATATGGGCGCTGAGGATTCATATATGCAAAGACCTGTTCCCCCACCAAGAGCTGATTTGCGCTGGTTGATTGATATACCTACGGCTGGTATGTTGCCCCGAGGTGCTTTTGATATCGATTTCAGGACCTTTCCATCAAGCGGGGTGCAAGTATCTTTGGGTATCGGTTTAGCTGATGAGTTTTCAATTGGTATCGGCTATGGTGGTGCTAAGATACTCTCCGATGTTTCGCCTGAATGGAATCCCAAGATGGAATTTAAAATCCGTTTTCGCCTTGTAGAGGAGACGGAAACGTTTCCGGCTCTGGCTTTAGGTTACAGTTCGTTAGGTTACGGGTTATTCGAGAAGGAGGATTCATCCATAGGTTATTATGAGGATCGCTACCTGGTTAAGTCTCCGGGATTTTATTTAGCCCTGTCGAAAAATTTCAACGTTTACTTAACTCCTGTTGGCTGGCATGGGGGCATAAACTACTCGTTCGAAAATGAAATCGATACCGATCCTGACTTTTTTGTGGGTTTAGATATAAGTTTTGGTTATGATATGGTTTTTCTTATTGATTATGATTTTGCGATTAACGATAACAAGCGAGCAGGAAATTTCGGTCTGGGTAGGGGTTATTTGAATATGGGGCTGTCTTGGTATATTACTTCGGAGATTTCAATCGAGCTTGATTTTAGAGACCTGCTGTTAAATCGTAAATACGTGTCGGACAGAAAAAATGTTATTGATAGGGAGGTGCGTCTGGTTTATATGAAATTTTTCTCAGATTGATGAGGAATGATAATGTTTTTACGGGATAAGACCGCAATTCTCATCGCGGTTTTTTTGTTGCTTTTCCTGAAAAAATTGTCCGACGGGGCGATGGTTATACATTTCAGAAGAGGTTTCATTATCTACCGTCGGAAAAACCTATCGGTTGTCAGCCGGGATTTTCTCAACAGCAATACACTCGAGTTTCAGGTGGATATCGTTTGAAAGCAAATGAATTTAAAATTGAAATAAAATACAGAGAGAACATTTTTAAGTTTAGACGAAGAGGAAGGTGATAGTTGTGATAAGGATTTCATTCATTTTTGTGATTATTTTGCCGGGT
>NATP01000061.1 GCA_002085375.1 candidate division Zixibacteria bacterium 4484_95
CCTGCAAGTTCACAATATATTTTAGCGCCACGTTTAAGAGCATGTTCAAGACTCTCCAAAACAATTATACCAGCGCCCTCGCTGATTATAAAACCATCACGGTCCTTGTCAAATGGTCGGGATGCTTTCTCCGGTTGTTCATTTCTAAGTGACAACGCCTTGGCATTGCAGAAACCTGCTATAGCTGTCCTGGTTATCGAGGCTTCCGTGCCGCCGGTAATCATAACATCAGCACTGCCACGCTGGATGATCTGAAAAGAGTCACCAATGGCATTGGCTCCTGAAGCGCAAGCGGAAACAGCTGCATAATTCGGTCCCTTGAAACCAAACTTTATAGCTACTATACCAGCAGCCATATCGACAATCATCATTGGTATAAAAAATGGTGAAATCCGCCCGGGCTTGCCCTGCACTATCAAGGAATGTTGTTGCTCGAAAGTGATGATCCCGCCAATACCTGAACCTATAACAACCCCTACTCTTTCAGGATTAAATGTTCCAGGTTTTAATTCAGCATCCCCTATTGCCATCGCTGAAGCAGCGAGAGCATACTGCTGGGAAAGGTCTAACCTTTTGTATTCCTTTTTCTCCATATAGTTAAGAGGGTCAAACCCTTTTACCTCACCGGAAATTTTCGATGGCAAATCGGAACAATCACATTTAGTTGTTAATCCTACTCCCGATTTGCCGGTAATGAGGTTTTCCCAGAACTCATCAATAGTATTGCCAATAGGAGATGTAACTCCCAGGCCTGTTAAAACAACACGTTTTCGCATAAGGTTATATTATAACTACCCTTCTTCAACATGTTTTTTTAAATATTCAACAGCTTCGCCTACTGTTGTAATTTTGCCTGCCTCCTCCTCTGGAATCTGGCAACCAAACTCCTCCTCAAGAGCCAATATCAATTCTACCTGATCCAAAGAATCGGCATCGAGGTCATCGACAAAGCTGGCATCAGGTGTTACTTTATCAGCATCGATACTCAGGCTTTCGATGATAACGTTTTTTACTCTCTCCTCGACTGATGGCATTATCTCCTCCTTAAATATAACAGTTAATAGTTAATTCACATAACCATTCCGCCATCGACATGTATCACTTGGCCGGTGATATATGAGGCGGCATCTGAAACTAAAAACGACACAACATTAGCAATATCATCCGGCGTTCCAACGCGCTTTAAAGGAATACTCTTTAAGAATTCCTCTTTAGTTTCATCAGTAAGCTTATCAGTCATGTCGGTTGCGATAAACCCCGGGGCGATCGCATTAACGGTAATCCCTCTTCCAGCAAGTTCCCTGGCAGCGGATTTGGTCAACCCGATTAACCCCGCTTTAGAGGCAGCATAGTTAGCCTGGCCAGCATTTCCCGTCAATCCAACCACCGACGATATATTTATAATTCGCCCATATCTCTTCTTCATCATTGAACGGGCTACCGCTTTGATACATAAAAACGCACCTTTAAGATTTACCGCCATTACATCATCCCACTCTTTTGCCCCCAGGCGAACAATAATATTATCGCGCGTGATGCCAGCATTGTTCACCAGAATATTTACATCACCGAAATTATCAGTCGCTTCTTTAAATATGCTCTCAACATCCTCAGGGTTTGATACATCACCAGCAACGGCAACAGCATTAATATCCCGACTTTTTAATTGTTTGGCAGCTTCTTGAGCCAAATCACTTAGAATATCACAAATCACTATATTAACATCCTGTTTCCCTAAATGTTCAGCTATTCTAAACCCAATGCCTCGTGCTGCTCCCGTAACCAAGGCTGTTCTACCTGGAATATCTTTATTTTTATACGATTCAACCAACTTCAGCCCCGATCACGATGTTAACCTGTTCTACTTTATCAAGGTTAAAAATTGAATACTGTTCACCTTTTAAAAACCTTTTCAATAAACCTTTAAGGACCTTTCCCGGCCCAACTTCATAAAATTCCCTGACACCCTTTTTCATCATCAATAGTATTGAGGGATACCACAAAACCGGTGAGATAATTTGCTCGCATAAAAGAGATTTTATTTTTGCTGGATTATCAACCGCTTCAGCTGTAACATTAGCAATGACAGGAAAGTCAAATTTCCCAAACTCAAGCGAATTGATATATTCCGCCATTTTCTCTTTTGCATATTGCATTTGAGGTGAGTGATAAGCCCCGCTGACAGCAAGCATTATCGCTCTCTTAGCACCTGTTTCCTTGAGTTTATCACAGGCGGTCTCAACAGAATGTGTAAAGCCTGAGATCGCTACTTGTTCGGGGGAATTGTAGTTTGCCGGAACAACGCCATCAATATCATTTACCACGTCTTTAACCTTATCATATGATAAACCAACGATTGCAGCCATTGTCCCGGGATACTCATCACAGCATTTTTGCATCAATTGTGAACGCAGTTTTACCGTTTTTAGTCCATCCTCAAACGATAAAACTCCCGCTGAAACTAAAGCTGAATACTCTCCAAGGCTGTGTCCGGCAGCTAACTGTGGTCTAAAACCAACTTTCCTTAGAATGGCATCAACAGCCACCGAATGGACAAATATTGCAGGTTGAGTATATTCTGTTCGGACAAGCTTTTCATCAGGGCCGTTAAAACATGTCCTTTTTAAATCCATGTTGAGTATGTCATCGGCTTTATCAAAATACTCCCTGACTATTTCGAACTCACTATATAGGTCCGCTGCCATTCCAACATATTGCGACGCCTGACCGGGAAATAAAAAAGCTCTCATATTAAAGTTCTACTATAGCCGAACCCCAGGTTAGACCACCACCAAATGCCACTAACAGCACAATATCTCCCGACTTAACCCGACCTGTTCGGATTGCCTCATCAAGAGCTAATGGAATTGATGCCGCTGAAGTATTACCATATTCTTGAATATTGATATACACCTTCTCCGGTGGCACATTTATTTTCCTGGCAGTTGATTCGATGATTCGGATATTTGCCTGATGTGATATCATCAGATCGATATCAGCTGAAGAAAGATTGGTCCGTTTAAGCACCTCAAAGGCAGCCTCAGTCATTGTCCTTACCGCATTTTTATACACTTCCGGACCAGCCATTTTAAGATAACGGTCACCATTGTTAACATTGGAAGCATCTATTGGTACTCTGGTACCACCAGCGGTGATAGATAGAAGATGAGCTAAGGAACCATCACTTTTTAAGTATGTTCCCAATATTCCACCGGGTTTTTCCGAGGCATGAACAATTGCCGCTCCTGCTGCATCACCAAACAATACACAGGTATTACGGTCCTCCCAATTTGTGATTTTGGAAAGCGTTTCAACCCCGATAACCAGTACGTTATTGTATTGAGAGGCTTCAACCATAGCTTTGGCCAGCGAAAGTCCATAAACAAACCCCGAACATGCAGCTACTATGTCCATAACACCAGCATTTACAGCCCCCAGCTTATCCTGGACTATACAAGCTGTTGAAGGTACAGGAAAATCAGGGGTAACAGTTCCCAGTAAAATCAGGTCAATATCCGAAGCTTTTATACCAGCAGCAGCAATAGCTTTTCGGGAAGCTGCAATTGACAAATCCGAAGAACATACCTCTTTTGAGGCAATATGCCTTCTTTTTATCCCAGTCCTGGTAGTAATCCATTCATCGCTGGTATCAACCATCTGTTCTAAGTCAAAATTTGTAAGTATTTTCTCCGGAACATACGAGCCTGTTCCTATAATATGAGCATATCTTTTCACGACCATATTTTCCTAACCTTTTTTGAAAGCGGTTTGGAAATAGCAATGTCTTCCTGTAACTTTTCCTGGATAATTTTATTTACTTTTTTACGCACCATATCGGTAGAAACTAATATAGCATTTTTAATAGCTTTAGGAGAGGAATTACCGTGACAAATTATACAAACACCATTAATGCCTAATAATGGAGCTCCTCCATACTCTGCATAATCAAGGGATTGTTTGAAACACTTAAAAGCAGGAGTCATCAAAAAAGCACCAAAAGTGGCAAAGAGATTACCACGGATTTTCTTTTTAAGAAGACTGGTCATAAAACCCTCTGTAGATTCAGCGAATTTGAGTATTATATTACCAACAAAACCATCGCAGACTACAACATCAACAGTGCCTTTTAAAATATCGAACCCTTCGATATTACCACGAAAGTTTAAATCTGAACTGTCGAGTAGCTTATGGGAAGCAATCGTCAATTCATTGCCTTTGGTCTGTTCCTCGCCAATTGAAAGAAGACCAACCTTGGGATTTTTTACCTTAAGGATATATTTAGAATAAATGGCTCCCATAACTCCAAACTGGAATAGGTGTTGAGCCTTGCAATCTGAATTGGCACCAACGTCTAAAACAAGAGCTATTCCCTCCTCAGTGGGGAAATAAGCAGCAATAGCAGGCCGATCCACCCCTTCCAAGCGACCGAGAATAAGAAGTGATGATGCCATCACGGCTCCGGTATTGCCTGCAGATATAAAAGCGTCCACTTTTCCTTCTTTTTGAAGTGTCATGCCAACGTTTATGGATGACCTCTTTTTGCGTCTAACAGATTCGGCTGGTTCTTCTCCCATTTCAATAACTTCCTGAGCATCAACAATCTCTATCGGTAAATTATCAGCTTTTAAACCAACAAGTTCCTTCTTAATCCACTGGGTATCGCCAACTAAAAAAAGTTTGACCTCAGACCGTAGGATACGGTATCCCATTACAGTTCCAGCCACAACTGAAAAAGGCGAGTTGTCACCGCCCATGGCATCAATAGCGATTCTAATCTGGTTATTAGATTTTGCCATTAAGTTAATCTTCCGTAATTGGTATCACCTCACGCCCTTTATACCAGCCGCAATTAGGGCAAACCTGGTGCGGTAGTTTTTTCTCATGGCAGTGAGGGCATTCGATTATGTTGGGTGTTTTCAAAACCCAGTGAGTACGCCTCTTGGCTCCACGCGCTCTTGAATGTCTTCTTTTAGGAAGAGGCATTAGATCTCCTTTTATTTAACCTTCCTGTTTATTCCTATTGATTATCAAACAACTTCTTTAAAGCGTCCCAGCGTTCATCTGTCTTATCTGGTAAACAATCACATTCACTCTCATTGAGATTAATCCCACACATGGGACACAAACCCTTGCAGTCTTCACTGCAAAGAGGCTTTAACGGTAAAGCAAGAAGTATCCCCTCTCTGACCCTTTGTGAGATATCCAACGATGTCTGGGTTTTTGGTATAACCTCAAAATCCTCGTTATCGCTGGTCAACTCCTTTGTCGTATCAAGCATCTGGACCACAAACTGTAAATGTGCCTTGACCAGTAAATCAAAAATTTCCAAACAACGGCTGCACTCAATCTCAACTTCCGTGTAAGCCTCACCCTGACAAATTATCTCATCACCGGTCAGAATAGCTGTTACATCAACTTCAATTGGTGACGGAAATTTCACCCCCTCCGCCGAAATTTCAAGCTCATCAGCGGATTTAGAAAAATTAAACTCACTTCCCTCGGGCTTTATTTGCCTTATTTCTATCTTCACAAAAACAGTAATTAACAGGCTTATAAACGGATGTCAAGCGAAAACTGGTTATTAAAGCTTAACATAAGATACCACCATTATGCAATAGTTCGGGAATCATTGAAGTCTAAGGTTAAACATATTTAGTGGATGCTTTCCACAATATAATAATTATCCTGCCCTATAGGTATCTATGTTACTATTTCTGCTCGCCTTTCTTTACGAAACCTTCAACAAACGGTTTAAACAGGTCAATCGGCACAGGGAAGATTGTTGTGGAATTACGTTCTGCGGCAACCTCCACCAGTGTCTGTAGATATCTAAGCTGGATACCAACCGGAGTTTGACCAATGGTTCTGGCTGCCTGATATATCCTTTCAGCCGCCTGCACTTCTCCATCAGCATGGATAACTTTAGCCCGCCGCTCACGTTCAGCCTCAGCCTGGCGAGCAATAGCTCTTTGCATTTCCTGTGGTAGATCAACGTTTTTGACCTCGACTATACTAACCTTAACACCCCAGGGCTCTGTTTGCATATCTATTATCTTCTGAAGTTCCTGGTTGATCTTTTCACGGTTGGATAACAGATCGTCAAGTTCCACCTGGCCTAAAACTGAACGAAGAGTTGTCTGGCATATCTGCGAAGTGGCATAAACATAATCCTCAACATCAACTATGGCCTTGTTGGCATCCATTACACGGAAATAAGCCACAGCGTTTACTTTGACGGTGACGTTGTCTTTAGTAATAATATCCTGTGGCAGGACATCCATGGGCACTGTACGCAGAGAGACTTTAACCATTTTATCGACTATCGGTATTAAAAGTATCAACCCGGGCCCTTTAGCGCCAATAAGTCTTCCCAACCTGAAAATTACTCCCCGCTCATATTCGCGAAGGACTCTAACTGCCTGACCAAGAATGAAAATACCGATAATAATAAGTACTACGATTCCATAAAAACCTTCAGCCATCTATTGCCTCCTTAGTTTATTATAATTTATCAACCTTTAATACCATTCCTTCAACACCTATAATTTTCACCTTTGTCCCCTTAGGAAAATCCTCGGTCCCGAGTGCTTGCCAGTATTCACCATGAACAAAAACTAAACCCTCGCCATTTTTCATTTGTTTAACCTCGGCTACTTCGCCTACTAATCCCGCCTTACCAGTAATCACCTTACGTTTCTGTGCCTTAATTGCAAAATATATGGCAAATATAAAGAAAGCCACCGTGGCGACGACAGCAGGGATAATCACCGAAAGCGATATTTGTAAGTAAGGAACATCTGAATTTATTAACATAAGCGACCCCAAAAGTAAACTAATTGTTCCACCAATAGCTAATATACCATGACTTATTATCTTTATCTCAAGTAAAAATAAAATAGCCGAAAGAATCATAAGAGCTAATCCCGCGTAATTGATTGGCAATGTCTGAAAAGCGAAAAACGCTAAAATCAAACATATCGCACCCGCCACACCAGGAAAGATATTACCCGGATTTGAAAGCTCAAAATAAATCCCCATCATCCCTATCATAAGAAGAATATAAGCGATATTGGGATTCGACAATATATTTAGTATTTTATTGGCAAAACCAATATCAATCTCTCTAACTTCAGCTCCTTTTGTCATCAAAACAATCTCTCCGGAAACTACCTCAACCGTATCACCATCAATCTTCTCCAACAAATCTTCAATGTTATCAGCCACATAATTGATAACATTCATCTCCAGCGCTTCGTATTCAGTAATTGATGCTGATTCTCTAACAGCTTTTTCAGCCCATTCTATATTACGTCCTCTTTTTTTTGCCAGGGTTTTAATTTTTGCAACAGCATCGTTCGTTATTTTCTCCGTCATCAAAGAATCAACCTGACCACCAATCCCCACAGGATGAGCTGAACCGATATTTGTCTGCGGTGCCATTGCCGCGATATGGCAGGCATAAGTGATATATACACCAGCAGAACCGGCACGTGAACCGGGTGGCGCTATATACATAATGACCGGTACGTCCGAGGCTAAAATCTCCCGATTTATCTCCCATGTTGATTCCGACAACCCACCGGGAGTATCAATTTGTATTATCAACGCGGAGGCGCTGTCATTCTCAACCATATCGAGGGCATTGGTGATAACCCGCAATGTAATAGGCCCGATGGCACCTTTTATTACTATCAAGTCAACATGTCCGGTCTTAGACCCTGCTATAGCTTCACCTTCCATTATAATCGGACTTATTAGACAACTTAAGCTAACTATAAATATTAAAAATGCTTTTAACCTCACTTTTTTCCCTTTCATCAAATAATCTATGTTAAGTTTATGCCACTGTAATAACAATGTCAATAAAAATCAAGCAGATATGCCATAATCAATTACGCTTAAATGAAAAATAAAAGAACCCCGGCGATAACCGGGGTTATACAGTTTTTAATTAATCCTGATTTTAAGCTGGCTTAATCTTCTTCGGAAACGATTTTCTTCTCGATATAAATATCAACATCCTCCATCGACCCCATTGCTCCATGACATCCAGGACGATGCATCCGCATACCTTGACCCATTTCCTTTTTACGGCATTTACCTTCACCGCGAGGCCCTTTAAGCATCTTCATCTTACGGACTTTCGCTCTCTGCTCGGTATTAAGTATATTTAACTGTTCTATCCTTGCCGATAACTTCCTCTTGGCCAGCTCAGCTTTTAAAACAGAAATCTCGTCAACCTTTTTTAAAGCGGCCTTTTTATCAATATTCTCAGCAAGCATAATCTGTTTAAGCTCAAGCTTAGCTTTTTCCAGATCAGCTTTTTTCTGGATAAGGTCTTTTTTCATTGCAAATGAGTTATCCTGTATTCTCTGGATTTGCTCTTCGGTAAGTTCAAGCTCATCTGCCATAGCCAGAAGCTTGCTCATCTGCGCCTGTGATATTGCTGGCACAAGTAAAAATGCTAAAACCAGTGTTGTGATTAAATACCTCAATTGTTCCTCCTTCTTTTGTTTTTCAATTTTACCATTGTTTATCGTGGTTCTCTTCGAGCCTCCCCTTTTTTCTGCCTGATATCTCTAACTATTTCCTGCATCTGGCGCTGAAACATCACCTCAAATACATAAAGCCGGCCGATCTGCTGAGTCGTCAGGATATCCTCTAACTTATCTCTATAAACCTCCTTAACTGAATTAATGTTCCTATCTAAATCCTCAAGCTTATCTAATAGTTTATTTATTTCATTAGCAGAGGGCATTTCAGTGATTGTCAATTCATCGAGCTTTTCGATAACCTGTCTGCGTTCAGCCTCAGTCGCTTTCAATTCTTCTTCAAACTTGTTATATATCGGGAAAAATTTCACCGATTGTTCTTCGGTAAGGTTTAATTCCTCTGTCAATTTCCATATTTTTATAGTCTCGATCCTTTTTCTGATTTGCTGTTGCATTGGTCGATCAAAAGGCGGTTTGCGATGTTCCATTTGTCCCCATGCTCCTCCCATCTGTCCAAATACCCCAGTAAAAAATCCAAGTGCTAAAATAATTACAATTATCTTAAAATTTAAAGTTTTCATAGATCACCCCTTTGTAATTAAAAGTTTATTTAACTTCTCCTCAAAACGCTCTAAATCTTCATCGCTTAAATTCTCTATATACTCATCATAATCATTCCCAAAAAAAGAATAAAAACCTTGGTAAAGTTCATTTTCAATAAGATTCAGTAACTCAGGGTCCTCATCTGCAAAAATCAAATCGATAAGCATATAATAACTGTTTTCGGTATAGATATCCTTTTCAACTATACTTTCCACCCGATAATTGGCAACATCAATAGATGGCTTGATAAAAATAAATGCCAGAACCGTTGCCACAATAAGTGCGGGCACAAGTTTGAATACCAAACCCTGTAAAGAAAACCTTCTCTCGCTTTCAATTTTCTGCCAGACACCCGGTAGGAAATCATCAAGCTCACCCCTAGAAACTGCAGTTTTAGGTTCTTGTTTTAAAAATGAAATCAAGCCTTTCAACGACTCAAATTCTTTAACGCAATCATTACACTTCGCTATATGCCCAGCCATCTCCTCATTCAGGTTATCATCTAAAAAGCCCCTTATATAATCGTCCATTAAATCACGGCAACGAGAACATCTCATGATGTAAGCCTCCCCTCTTTAATATACAATCCCAGAGATTCCTTTAGTTTTTGCACCGCTTGATGATAACTGGCTTTAACCGCTCCCTCGGTTATCGATAAAATCGAGGCGATCTCAGCATGCGGTTTTTCCTCATAATGGCGAAGGACAAACACTGTTCGCTGTCGTGGTGGAAGTTTCTCGATGGCGGCTGAAATAGTTTTTGCTAGTTCCTCTTTTTCAAGATTGTCTGATCCAGATGACAAAAGGTGATCATAAGACCGTTGTGGTTTACCTCGTATTAACTTTCCTTGTTCAAATTCATCTATCGATTCAGCCCTTAGGTCGCGGTTTCTACTGATATAGTTAAGGGCAAGGTTCACCGCAATTCGGTAAATCCAGGTGAAAAACCCTGATTCTGCCCGAAATGATTGCCGGTTAATATATGCCTTAACAAATGCCTCCTGAGCTAAATCCTTGGCATCTTCATTATTCTTTACTATTCGTAGAACCACCAGGTAAATCCTTTCTTTGTAACGATTAACAAGCTGTCCAAATGCATTATCATCACCTTTAGCAAAGTTTTCCAGTTCATCTATCTCCTTCTTATCTGTCATATTAGACACAGATTCCGCTCCTGTGGTTTAAAACCCAATATTTACTTATAAGATATTATGAAACAATATGTTCGTCTATAAAAAACAATGGAAGCGATAATATTTGAAAAGTATTAAATGACAGATTTTATTTTATGAGTTATCACGGGCTTAGCCCGAATAATTCACAAACATATTTTAACATTTAAGTAAGTGCTTGCTAATTCATTGAACTGTAATATAGTAACGTCAAGGATTTGGAACCCATTAAAATTACGG
>NATP01000006.1 GCA_002085375.1 candidate division Zixibacteria bacterium 4484_95
CATTTAAAATCCGATGATAAAAATTCTCTAATTTTACAAACCAGAGCTCACTGGTATCGTATAGTTTTCCAAACAGGGCAGATCGTTTGCGCTCTTTGGGTCTTTTCAGAAGTTTAGATGTAAGCATTGGGATTAAAGTTAGGGAGGCAAATAACGAGGTCAAAATCGTTATTGTGACCAGCGCCCCAATCTGGTTAAAGAATACACCGGAGATGCCGGAAAGAAAAACCATTGGAAAAAAGACCGCTACGATAGTGAAAGTAGCCGCTGTCACGGCAAGACCAACTTCGGAAGAGCCAAATATCGAAGCTTCTCGAGGTCTGGCGCCACTTTCCACGTGGCGGGTGATATTTTCTAAAATTACAATGGCATCATCAACAACAAGACCAACGGCAATGCTCAAAGATGACAAGGAGATGATGTTAAGTGAATTGCCGCTTACATAAAGATAAATAAAAGCGACTATCAACGAAAACGGTATGGTGAGGGAAATTATAATGGTGTTACGCCATTCCCTCAAGAAAATCAAAACAACAAGAATTACAAATAACCCACCAAGCAACACAGCATTGGCCAGGTTCCGCACCGAATTGGTGATAAACTCCGATGAGTCCATCACGATATTTAATTTGACATCAGATGGAAGCTTTTTCTGAAGCTCGGAAAGCTTGGCACGTACATCGTTAGCCACCCGGACTGTATTGGCACCAGACTGCTTCTGAACAACCATCTGTAGACCATGGCCACCCATCATGCGCGTTCTTATCGTTCTCTCCTTCAAAGTGTCTTTAACTGTGGCAACGTCCCTAAGGTGAACAAGACGGTTTGCCTGTTGAGCTACAACAATGTCACCAATCTGCCTCGGGTCAGCAAATTCTCCAGGAACGCGCACGTTATATTCCAAAAGCCCCATCTTTATACTGCCGGCTGGAAGCGTGATATTTTCTCCAGCAAGGGCTGCTGCCACTCTCTGTATGTCGATATTGTAAGCCTCCAGGCGCTTGGGGTCGATACCAACCTGAATCTGCCGGATGGGTCCACCAAAGGTAATAACTGTGCCCACACCTGGCACTCTTTTAATGGGATCAGCGATCTTTTCCTCAGCAAGTTTATTTAATCCCAGGTAACTCTCCTCAGCGGTAACCGAGATAAACAAAACCGGGAAAAAGTTAGTACCAAATTTGAATATAATCGGGGTTTCTACCTCTTCCGGTAACTGGCTTTTGGTCAATTCCAGCGTGTTTCTGATATCATTGGCTGCCTCATCAAGATTTGTACCCCAATCAAACTGCAATTGTATGGCAGAAGTGTTATCAATTGATATAGAAGTTATCTTGTCTAACTTATTTACCGAGCTGAGAGAACTCTCTAAAAGTTTCGTAATATTTGATTCAACATCCTTGGCGCTGGCACCATAATATTGTGTGACAACGCTGATTATCGGTGGTTCAATCTCGGGGAAGAGATCTACAGGTAAACCATATAAAGAAAACAACCCGACAGCAAGAATCGCAATAAATAGCATCATCGTTGCTACCGGCCTATCGACAAACATTCTGGCAAGATTCATATTTCTACTCCACCGTATTCGATTAAAGCCTCTTAGTTCTCACTTGCCAAGCTCAACTTTACAGGTACACCATCTTTTAAACGATACTGTCCCTTAACCACGATTTGATCACCGTCTTGTAACCCCTCTTTGATTTCCACCAGCTCATCAAAGAAATCACCAAGTTTAACTTCTCGGCGACTTGCCCTGCCATTCTCAACGATAAAACAGTAATAAGCATTCGAGCCCATTTGACGAATCAAAGCAGACCTTGGCACCACCAGCACTTCCTCCTCGCCAACAGTAATTTTAACTCTGGCGAACATACCGGGACGCAGGACCTTGGTCGGGTTATCGACTTTTATTTCGACAGCAAAGGTGCGACTGTAATCATTGATGACCGGATCGATTCTTGATATCTCTCCCGTGAAAGTGCGTCCAGGATAAATATCCACAGTAACCTCAGCTGGCATACCCAGTTTTATATCGGGGAAATCACTCTCCGTCACATTTACCATAACCTTAAGACGATCTATCTGCATAATTGTCACAATTGAAGGGGAACCAAATTTACCCGGCATCATAAGGAAGACCTCTCCTTCGTTCATTTGCTTGGCCGTGATGACACCACTAAACGGCGCTCTTAATTGGGTGTTGCGAAGTATAAGCTCATAGGTCGACTTCGCTGTTTCATAACCGGCTTTGACTTTGTCGAACTGTTGAGGAGAGATGGAGCCCTGTTCAAATAAAGGTTGCATCCGCTGATAATCCTCCCTGGCAATCTGATACTGTATCCGCGCCTGAGTAAGCTGGGTGTCATCCATCTGAATAAGTATATCGCCTTTTTTAACCTCATCTCCTTCTTTTACAAAAATCTTCTCTACCCGCCCTGATGTTTGCGCTCCGAGGTTCGTTTCTCGCCAGGCTAGTATGTTTCCGGCAAACTTGAGCGAACGCTCTATTTTTTTAACCTCAACGTTCACAGTCTCCACGGGTATGGATTCATCTAAGTCAGAGTTATCCCCATTATTCTCCCCGCATCCATGGAAAACAAAAAAAACAATTAAACTGAATATATAAAAGAGCCGTTTTACCCTATCCATTTTTTCTCCTTAAAAATTACTCGTTCTATTTTATACAATCCCGTCATTATTCCCTCTTTTATCTTGATTTACTACCATCCATAAGCTGTTCATAATCCGTAAGAGCTACCTTGTAATCGTAAACCGCTTGAACATAATTCACCCTAGCCTGCATCAAAGCCAAATCAGCATCATTAACCTCAAGCTGGGTTCCCAAGCCATTGGTATAGCGTGTTCGGGCAATCTCATAACCTAACTCGGCCTGCGCTATGGTCTTTGTTCGCCCCTCTATCCTTTTCTTGGCTTGTTCTATCCGATAGATTACGCTTTCAAGCTGTGTTTTAATAGCCTCAGTAAAAGCCTTCCGTCGCTCCTCAGCCTGGCTTAGACCCAATTTAGCCTGATTTACGCGAGCCATAATTCCAAAGCCGTTGAAAATAGGAACCTGCAATTGTAAACCCACGAACATCGTTTTTACCCATGTATAATCTGGAAATTTGAAATCGTTTGATTGTGTTTGATATTGATAATTACCAAATGCCGCAAGCGAAGGGTAGTGTGATGACTTTTCAAGGGTTATCGCCTCATGTGCCATCTTGATTTGGATATCGAGTTGCCGAAGGTCGGGATTATTTGTCATCACCTCCTCAAGAGCCTTATCAAAAGAGGGTACTTCAATTGGATTTTCATAGGTTAATTTTCCCTCAATTTCAATCTCCTGGGAAGCTTCCAGTCCGATAGTTATTCTAAGCTTATTTTTAGCAAGCTCGAAATTGTTCTCCACCTGTAAGACAACGGGCTTGAGATTTTCTACCTGAACTTCAGCACGTATAAGGTCGTATTCGGCCACCAAGCCTTGTTGATGAAGTTGCCTTACATTTTCAAGGTTCTCTTCAGCATTTTTAAAACTCATCTGAGTCAAATCCCGTACCTCTCCCGCCAGCAACACTCCATAAAACGCTTTTTTCACCTCGGCAATAATATTTACCCTTGAACCGTGATAAGCCTCCTCAGCTAATTCAACACCCCGTTTGGATAATCGGATACCCGAATATATGGCATTAGAGAACAACGGTAAAGATGCTGAAATTGTTCCAACGTAGGAATTATCAGAACCTATTTCCATAATGGTTGGTTTTCCTCCAACCCCAAACGGAGTCCCGGGAGGAAGAAATATCACGGGTTTCTCGATGTTTCTCAGATACTGTCCGCTAGCACTTAATTTAGGGAAAAGATAACTCCGTGCCTCTATCAGTTGCGCTTGAGATTTCTTAACCTCCAATCGGGCAATCCTAACCCCCTGGTTTTTATCAAGGGCGATCTCCAGCGCTTTATCAAGAGTAAGATTTATCGGTTGGCTATCCTTAGACCAGGCGTAACCTTGCGTTAATAGTAATCCGATAAGTAAATATGCCCTAATGTTCACCTGCAAAGCCCTCCTCCCTTTTAGAATAAAACAACAAACAAATATTCGTAATCCATTTAGACAATTCCTGTAACGTTAATAACTTATTGCTTCTTTTTTTCTTTCATCAACCCGTCTATGATAAGTTTCAAAATATAATTCGTATCCCTCTCAACCTTCGAATAGTCTATTTCAGCTGCCATATGCCTCGTTGTGCTGTTAAATTCTCTGAATTTTATAGCATTGGAAATGGTAAGCATGGCACTGGCGACTTCAGTTGCCTTACACACCTTGAACTTGCCCTGTTTAACCGCCTTGTCTATTATCTCCGAAAGTATCTCTGTTTCTTTATTCCTAAGATCCCAGAAGAGTTTATCGAAAATGGGCTTGGCCTCAAGTATAACCTGTATGGAAAGTTCATGAAGATTTACCATACGGCGAAAGTAATCAAGACGCACTTTCACGTATCTCAGTATCTTTTTCTCGGGAGTTTTTTCATTTGCTATTGAATTTTTCAATTGCTCCAAAAGCTCAAAGGTCTCCTGGGCAATTACCTCCCTAAATATCTCCTCTTTGCTTTCAAAATAATAATAAAGAGAACCCTTTTTCATGCCAACAGCCATAGCGATATCATCTAATGTTGTCTTAACAAGACCATGACGGGCAAATATTTTTTGGGCAACTTGAAGAATATGCTTCTTCCTATCAGAGGTAGTCTGTTGATGATCTTCAACCATTTAACTTCCCTAACAATCGGCCATTAGACTATTCTACTATAATGTTAGAATATAAGTTTAATATCTCATTGTCAAGCCTTTTTTAAATTTTCTTAATTCGGTAAAGCATCATAATAAATGAAAAAATAGTCTGTTATACCACGATTTTTTATATAATATATCATATACACCCTACTTTTCGGAAATATGATCTTAATTTTGAGATTTTTCTAAAATCCGGCTACGACCGTGAACCGGTGAGCGTTACCCAGGTTATTTTTATAGGCGACAAAAGCATAATCAAATCTGAAGGTTCGGTAAAAAAGCCCACCGCCAACTGAAAGCCCGCGTGAATCATAATCGGCACCATAACCGGCCCTCAAAACAAAATACTGCTCATGTCGATATTCCACACCAAAATTGTATTTGGGATCGATATCGCTGTAAAATACAGCGTCGGCTGTAAATTCGACAGCCTTTTGAAAAAATGCTGGCTGATATGATAACCCCAGTCGGTATTCATTGGGTAAAGGATAACTCTTGTTTTCAAATTTTGGTCTGGTGCCGATATTTTTTACAGCTGCTCCAATTGCTACTTCATGATTAAGATTTGTTCTAACTCCCCCATCGATCATAACAGCATTGGCTGAGGAGTAATCTATTTTCTCATAAGCATACTTAAAAGCAATACCGACATCGACTCCGTTGATCTCATACGAGATTATTAGAGCCCCTATGAAATTGTTTTCATCAAAGTTGCCCAATGGTGTAGTTGAGGGCACATCATCACGCCTCTCAAAATCGGCGACTTTCCCCAGTGAAAGATAACCCCCGATGGTTAAGTCATTGTCTTTAAATGCCAGGCCAAGGTAATTCTGTGAGACATCGCTGAAATAAGAGTTATACATAAAAACAGCCTGCCCTTTGCCGGAAAAAGCCCCAAGCAGGGCCGGATTGTAAAAAGCCGAGGTTATGTCATCACCTGAGGCGGTGACCGCCTCGGCCAAAGACGCAGGCCGTGAACCACTGCCTATACGGAGGAATACGAAACTTGACCTGCCAGCGGAGGCTAAAACCATTCTCGGAAAGGCCATCGATAACGCCAACAATATAACAAGTAAACGAAACATCAAAATAATATTCTCCCCGTCAAAATGTGATAAGATCCTTCATCTCTTTTTCCGGTCATATAGGCATAATCAAGACCACCATGAAATCTGCCATACGGATAATACAGGCTTGCCCCGAATGTCAATGAACCATCATCGTAACCGGTACGTATCCCGAACACTTTTCTTTTCAGGGTTGCCCCTTCGAACTCCTCCTCGGCTTCTTCGTCGGGCAAAACCACATTCACCTGCTTTAATAACCAGTATTCACAACCGGCATGTATCTTAAAATCAAGTTGGGTATCTTTGACCACATCAACCGTTGTTATCACTGCCTCATCCAGAAAAGAACCAGCACCACCAATTCTAAACACAACCGGAAATTCATCATCGTATTCCTTTCCTCCACTTCCCCAGTAATTACTCGAATCCCATCGTAAATCCGGACCTAAATTTTGTACAGACAAACCAACCTTTATGTTTCTTTTATATTTAAAAATTCCTCCAATGTCTGCCACAACGGTAAAAGCGTTGAGTTCATCAAGTTTGGATTGGATATATCTTAAATTCGCCCCGACTGAGAAATAATCGACAATAATCTTTGAAAAACTAAGAGCTATAGAGTTATGGCTATTGCCGAAATCACCAATCGGGTTGCGGTCGGTGTCACGCATTACAACATCGCTTACCGAGGAATTAATCCACGATAGCGCCATCGCCGCCTGATTGCGCACCGGAAATACCATGGCAACGCTATTTAAGTTACGGTCAAGCGTCAGGTTATGATAGGTGAAACCTATCTGTCGAGCAGGGTTAAGAGCCATTCCGGCCGGATTATAATAAGGAGATTCTATCCCGTCTGCAATAGCGCAAAAAGCTCCTCCCATACCCAATGGCCTGGCTCCCAGTCCAAACCGTAAATATGCTCCAGCATAACCGGCTTTACCGGTTTCAGAATAAACAGGGATGAAAGTTGTAAGTAAAAACAACAGGATTATTAAAAATGTCTTTCTCATTTTATCAGCGCCACCTTTCCCCACCAATCTTCACCGGTGCTAAGTACAATGTTGTAAAAATAAACGCCGTTGGCGACAACATCTCCCTCATCGTTTTTCCCATCCCAGATATCAATATCAGCCTCCATCGCCTCTTCTCTAAAGGCATTTTCAACCACGGTCCGCACCAGATCGAGATTGAAATCATATATCCTTATGGTTACATATGTATCATGATAAGGTTTGTAATGGATCGTGGTCCCACCACGGGCGGATACAAATGGAGAGAATGGAGACGGATAAGCATAATGGTCCTCGGGATAAAGCTGGGAACGGTAGACACTCCAGGTGGTGCCACCATCAGTGGTTCGAACTATACCATCCGAGCCACCTGCCCATATCACAGAGTCGACAACCTCAACAGCATAAAACTCCGAGGATAGAAATGCTTGCTGGCCTGTTGAATCCTCTATCTCATGTATGATTTCCCAGTTCTGATAATCACCACCCGATATGTAAAGACCGTGACTGCAGGCAACTATCACCGTATCACCTATAAAAGCAAAACCCCAAGCAGAATCAGAAAAAGCCGTTGTCCAGGTCATACCGTAGTTTGTCGAATAAGCCACACTATAACTTTGGCCGGTATAACCTGCCCCGGGACGGCAGGCAGCCCAGATATAGGTCACTGTATCAGGACGGTTTATTCCCAGAGCCACCACGAAATTCCCGGGAAGGCGCTCCTCTTCTGATAGAGTTGTATCAGTGGGATCATATATAATCTGTAAGGCAGTGTCCTGCTTTATGGATACGTTATTGTAGTCAGTAAAAATAAATCTGTTGATGCCATAGGCAGTGCCGGCCCAGATAGAAATAGTATCAGGTTCTAAAGTCAAATCAACTTTTACTGAGAAATAACGGTTGCTGTAACTGCCGTATAGACTATCGACATAATCGGAACTGTCATCGGCATTTAAATAAAGGTTCTCCCAGGTCTGACCGTTATCAACCGACCTGATCAAGCCGCCGTAATAACAGGCGCTGTAGATATGGTTCTGATACATATCAAGATCATACGAAAGCATACCATACCAGGTGGCAGCACTAACCGTATCGGTGTGCCAGGTCGAGCCGTTATCGATTGTATATGAAAGACCATCTCCAATGGGTATGCCACTCCCACCTTGATACTCGGTATGGGCATTAGCCACCCAGACATAAGTGGTGCCATTATAAACCGAAGCCGCCATGGCCGAAACCTCATCGCGTGGAAGACCTGAATTCTCACCAAATGTCCGCCAGTTCTGGCCATCATCAACCGAATACGACGCTCCCCCACCGGTACCAATCCAGATACCAGACACCGGTCCACCATTATCGTAAGCTGTAATTATTTTATCAATAACATTTGCCTGGTGACCATCTGTATCTTTGGCGGTGAAATGAAAAACGTAATCACCGGACTGGTTCTCCGGTGATGGAGGGGATATCCCCAATGAATAAATACCATCACCGGACAAAGAATCACCACCTTCACCATCATCATGCATATAAAAACGGATATCATTAGAAGAACCATCCGGACGAGTTACTGTGAAATAAACGGAGTCGACATCTCCAAGCCCTTGCGGGTCCCAGACCTCTATAAACAGATAGACTGGTTGAGGAGAACCTTTCTGAAGTGAATTTGGAGCGTTCAGATTATACACATATGGAGCAAGGCTTTCATCGACAGTGATTGTATTGTCGATAGTGTTGGCCCGATGGTTGTCTTTATCTCTGGCAGTAAAATGATAAATATAATCCCCGGTCTGCTGGGATGTATCGGGTCCGGTCAGGCCAAAAGTAAATACACCATCCCCGGCAACATCATCGCCGTTCTGGCCATCATCATCCATAAAAAAGGTATCCGGACAAAAAGACTCATCGGGAAAATCAAACGTAAAATACACTACATCTATATCATCAAGGCCCTGGGGGTCATCAACGCTCAACCTTAAATAGACAGTATCTGAAAAACCGATAGGAATATAATCGGGTGCGATAAGGTCATGTACTATGGGATTTTCATCCTTGACCGATTTTTTACCGCATGAAACAAGAATAAATAAAACCAAAATAGTAACTGGTATAAAGGAGCTTTTTATTATATTGAGAGTGCTCTGGAAAATGTCTGACAAGTTTCTTACCTCTCTAATTATCAAGGTCTTACGATTCACTACACTATTAATTCTATCACGCAACCGCCGGACCTTTCTTTTTATACCTTTATCAATCTTATCAGACATCCTCCTTTTTCACTATAAAATATCGGTATCTTTATTATTGTCAAGCGATTATTTTACCAGTTCCGCTAAGAGCCCGTAACGCAAACCTCTTATAGACACAGTCAAAGCTGATATACTGGCAAACTCCATAAACGCTAAAATAATCGCCCCACCGCCGACGATAATATCCGCCCTCCCGGCGTCAAATACCATCGCTTTTCTCCTTTCATCAATTGTCATCCTGCCTAATTTATCGAGAAGAGGAACAAGTTCATCCTTCCGGATGATATAACCCTGTAGCTTCTTGGGATCGTATTCGCTTTGTCTTGACAACATCACCGCAATTGCCACTGCTGAGCCGCCAACAACCAGTTTCCGTTGAACAGGCAAAGCTAACAGCCTATGAAAATCTGAGCCCTGGAAAGTTTTCATAGCGATATCCATATACTCATCAAACCGCTTTTCATAGCCTGATGTTTCACATGCAACTACGGCGCCCAGCTTAACGCTCGACCAGTTAATAAGTTTGCCACTTTTACCGATGGCCAGCTCGGATGATCCGCCGCCAATATCAAGCACTGAAATATACTCTCCACCGAAACCCATCCCATATGTCGCTCCCAAAAAACTCAACTCAGCCTCTCTCTGGGGATTGATGATTTCTATGTGATGACCTGTTTGGTCAGATAACTCCCGGGCAAAAACCGAACCATCCTCAGGTTTGCGTAATACCTCGGTGGCTACAATCTTTATTTTTGGACAATCTCCCAAGTCCTTTAAGGCAAAGAGCAATGTTTTCTTCATGCCGGTTTTATATTCAGAAGAGATATTCCCTTTTTCATCAAGCCTTTGACCAGCGCGGTAATGAAATCGTTTATCGAAGATTATATTCACACCATTTTCACCAATAGAAGCTTTTAGACACAATATGGTATTCGTGCCGATATCGATTACGCCTAACATCTTCAATTTTTAAGAACGTTCACTTCTTTATATCCAAGCGACTTGCCTAAAAGCTGGTGATCCTCTACGGGCAACCAGATGACCTCTCCCGATTGCAGATAATTTACATCGAATTGAAATTCTCCTTTACGCAGGTTTACATATTTACTGGTAGCCACACGCCATAAAAACACCGCCATCTCCTTGGCCTCGTCCTCATCGATACAAAGAACCGGTCCTAAAGCGGGAAGCCTATCATACAATTTATCATGAGGCTGAGTTTTAATTACACTTAATGCCCTTTTTACCCATCGGTTAACATCAGTTGCCTTAAATGCCGGGCTGTATAAATAAAACCTGTTGTTCTTCTTCTGCTTACGCATTAAAGCCAGTTCTGCCGGTAGCAATTTACTGAAATCCCGCACCGTCTTATAATGCCTTTGACCGTTAAATTCAAGAGGAAACCTCCAGAATGGAACACATAAAGGTGTATCAACCGCCTGGCATTTAACTTCAGAGTAACCCTCATCCCTTAAAAGGTAAGACCTTCCACAATTCTTGCAGGGATAAAATAATGAAAAATATCTCTCTTTGAGGTCGGCTCCGCAATAAGGGCATTGATGTCTTAGCGGTCTTAAAAAATATGAGTTTTCTTCAGTTGAGATCTTTCCTTTATAATCAAACGGCTTATCTTTATGACTATAACCACGGTCAGCTAAAGCATCAACAAAAACAGTCATCTGCATGCCATTTGTTTCATGAGTAACAGCCCAGATCGGAAAATATATAACCGATAAT
Organism: candidate division Zixibacteria bacterium 4484_95; assembly: GCA_002085375.1. GTDB lineage: Bacteria > Zixibacteria > MSB-5A5 > UBA10806 > 4484-95 > 4484-95. Next base: position 10,864 of record NATP01000006.1, read on the forward strand.
CTTTCGCCAATCATAGCCGAGTAAATTGGTTTTGATTTATTATATAAACTAACATTGTGTTTGTGAATCTCCATGGCTTGATGCCTGGCCTTGTGGGGTGGAATATCAGAGCTCACTATAGTCGTCCCCTCGGGGATATCCTGCCGGCTGAATGCATACAACGGCACAGCATGGGGCCTTATACCAAGCGATATCAACCCAAACTCCTTATCAGTAAAAGCTGGAATCGTGATATCGAATTCCTTCCCCTTTAATTTACACTTTGTCCTTGCCGGTATTTGAACATCTTCAGCAACTTCGACCATCTCCACGGTTGGGGCAAGATAATCTAAGGCCATACCCCGGAAGCGATAAAATGGAAGGTAGAAGAACTCTGACTTTATAATTTTACCTGATAATGGCAATCCCTGTTTTTTAAGGTAACGGTCAACCGCTATCCTGGCGCCATAGGCATTTATTTTAGTAGGGTAAAAATACTTCAATATCCTGTGAGGGCCACCAATCCTCACCACCAGGTTGCAATACTCACATTTGTTAGTTAATGCTCCCTCAGGAGATGGAGTTGGTTTACCACAGCCAGGGCAGTTATATATTAACTGCTGATCAGCCACTGTTTAGTTTCTCTCCACACTTAGTGCAGAATTTTGAACCAGGTGGAAGTTTAGCTCCACATTTGTTACAAACGATCCTTTCAGCCAGTTTTTTGCCACAAATGTGGCAGAAATTTGCCTCGGGTGGAAGTTCAGCGCCACATTCAGGACAGGTGTTTACCTTTACCATCTGATAGCCGCATTTATAACAGAAACGCGAGTTTTCCGGCGTATCAGTGTTGCATTTGGGGCAGGTAACGGTAGGTATCGGCTCGGTTTTGAGGTCACGCTGTTGAGGAGCCAGAGCGCCTTGTAAAAGCCCGGGGACCATCAAACCAACGCCTGCTCCCATTCCAATGCCAGCCCCGGCTTTGGCAGTATCACTGCTGGAGGACATGGCCTTGGCCAGTGAATACTTCAAGAATTTGTCGAGGTCTCCCACTGCCTTCATTGAGGATTTCTCGTCGATCATCTTCTGCACCTCATCGGGCGGTGTGATAGAGGTGAAAAAGAAATCGACCAGCTCAAGACCATATTTCGTGAAATCATCTGATATGCGTTGTTTAATCTCCAGGCCAAGCTCATCGAATTGAGATGGAAGGTCCAGTATCGTTTCAAGCTTTTCGCCAAACATATCATTCATACGGGCAACTATGACATCCCGAAGGTAATCTTCTATATCATTGGTGCCGAAACACGACTCACGGCCAACCAGGGAGTTGATAAATAACAACGGCTGGGTAATCCGGCAGGTATAAGTGCCATAACCGCGCAACCTGACCAGACCAAGTTCCTTATCCCGAAAGGCAACAGGGTCTTTGGTGCCCCATTTCAGATTGGTGAATACCTTATGATTTGTAAAATATACCTCGCACCGGAATGGCGATTTGAAATTCCAGGGCAACGAAAGAGCTCTCGTCAAAAGAGGAATATTCAAGCTTGTAAGAGTATGCCTTCCCGGGCCAACAGCATCATAAGCCCGTCCATTCTTAAAAAACACCGCCGATTGAGATTCCCGTACAACCAATTGTGCGCCAAACTTGATATCGGCTGAGCCGTGTTCGGGATAACGATGGATCATGTCACTGCCGGTCATATCCACCCACTCGATAACTTCCATAAGGATAGCCATTTAAACCTCCGTGTATAAAATTTTCTAAGACTGACTATATGTAATGTCAACCTTACAATTTTTTACAAATACGCTATATAATTTTTATCGGCTTTATAAAAGTTATCTTAAAAAAGATATGAGAGGCTAATCTTTTAAATTTGTTAAAAATCCTACAATGCTAATAGCTGTTATCTTTTCCATTAATCCGGTTTACGGGGCATTCTTCCTCTGATGGGCATTCGTAGCACTCGCATTCAAGCTGAACCGTTGTATGATTGATGCCGTATTTTTCGTTCAACATTTTCTGCAGGTGTTCTAAAACCTCCCTGCCGACATGGGGGGTTTTACCATCAAGTAACACATGCACAGTTAGTATGATATTCGACGATGATAGTGTCCAGATATGCAAATCATGAACACCCAGCACACCCGGGGTTTGAATGATATCCTGTTTAATCAGATCGTAATCGACCCTTAATGGAACACCCTCAAAAATTATATTCATACCCTCTTTGACAACCCTGTAGGCACCACGCAAGATTATCAGGCCAACCACAACAGATATTATGGGGTCAGCGATATAATTACCCGTAAACATCATTATCAGGCCACCTGCAATAACACCCACCGAGGCGAGCATATCCCCCACAACATGCAGAAAAGCTGACTTTATGTTGAGGTTGTTTTCAGCTGCTCGATGCAGGCGTAGGGCAACAACTATATTCACTACCAGTCCCACTACTGCCACTATGAGCATCGGTAATGTCTTGACCTGTTCCGGTTCAATAAGCCTTCGATAAGCTTCGTGAAATATTAAACCGGCGATAACCATAAGAGAGATACCGTTGATAAGAGCGGCTATTACCTCTGCTCGATGATATCCGAAAGTTTTCTTGGCGTTGGCCGGTTTCCGTGAGATAAGAAGCGCTCCAAGCGATAAACCCAGCGCCAGCATATCTCCAAAAACATGACCGGCATCGGATAAAAGAGCAAGCGAATTAGACAAGATTCCACCGATAAGCTCCGCAAAAAATATAAAAGCCGTCAGCCCGAAAGCCCAACCCAGACGGTTGACTAAATAAAAATGTGAATTATTATGACCAGCTTTATTTATCAAACTACCACCACCTTAATACCATGTTTGAACAAGAGCTCGGCAGTGACTCCATTACCTTCCACCAGCTTGTCGTGGTTATAAACCAAACCAAAACCACATGAGGGACTTTTTGATTTAAGTATAACCCTTTTAACATCGTTAGCCAGAGCTAATTTCAGTGTTTTCCGGGCGCCTGCTATAAAATTTTCAGTTACCACTTCACCCTTCTCGTTTATGACCTCTGCCCTGCCCTCAAGAACATCCTTACCTGTACCAGAGTCGATAAAAGCTTTGGGGCGTGGTACACCCAACCCCCCCTCAAGCTCCGGGCATATCGCCAGCACCTGACAACCTTTCACAAAATCAACAAGGTTGGAGATTTTTTTAGCCCTACCATCAAATCGGCACTTTTCTCCAACCAAACAAGCTGAGACAATTATTTTTTCATCTTTTGACATATCTATTAACAGATTATAGCAACCCCATAAAAAAACCCCGTTTCAATCGGGGTTATCTTCAAACAGGAATTATCACACTTTTAGGATTCAAAAATAATCGATTTAAATATATATTTCATCGGATCAACCGCTCGGCCGTTCTCACGAACCTCATAATGAAGATGGGGTCCGGTGGAATATCCTGTTGAGCCTACAAGTCCAATGATATCTCTTCTCTTAACTCGTGCTCCCTTACGCACCTTGGCCATACTCAAATGACCATAATAAGTTTTCAATCCGTAACCGTGGTCGATAATAACAGTGTTGCCAAATCCTTTATCCCACCCGCAATAGATTACTTTACCATCAGCCGCTGCATAAATGGGAGTACCCTTATTGGCGGCAATATCTATCCCCCGATGCATCTGATAGATTCCGGTAAACGGGTTTGGCCGCATACCAAAGCCCCGTGATATCAAACCCTCGACAGGCATTATTGACGGAGTGTGGTCAAGTATATCTTTCTTAGATCTCACCTTATCAAAAACATCGGAAAATGAAGCATTCTCCAGCTTGATCTGCCTTAATATCTTATCAATATCCCCCTCCACTAAGGATAATTCGTTAACGGTTTGAGATTCGATATCAACCATTTTAAAATCTTGACCACCGACTCCGACCTCACGTATTGAAGGGTCAATCGCTGGCAAATCAAATACAAGCCTTATATTTTCATCGGTCTTAATAATGTCTGCCATTTGGCCCTTGATTGATTCAACGGATTGCTGTAAACTTTCAATTTTTCCGGCCAGATAATCGTTTTCGGCCTTCAAAGAAGCCAGTTTATTGCGATCGATATTAGCCTTTAAATAGCCGATTACAGAAAATACACTGCATATAAAAAACAGTGTTAAAATTGAAAAGAGAGTTACAATTTTCCACAGAACAATTCTTTTTTCGACCACTTTTCCGGTATCATCCGGAATTATCACTACAGAAAACTTCCTTGGGGGCATCATTCCCTCCCTGGCAATTTCAAGGTTAGAGCAAATTTAAAAGGAGGGTTAATATTTGTCAAGTTCATTATTTTATTAAAAGATAATCCCTTTTTAAAATTTTACCCACAACCTTGATAAACTTCTCAGCATTTAAAGCCTGTAAGCTGTAAAGGTGCCAGCATGTTTTTTCAGGCAGTTTGAAGCCCGGTTTGCGCTTTTTTGCCATTACGGTTCCTTTTTCCGGGCCCACCAAAAAAACTTACGATGTCAAACAGCTTCTGCAAGTTCTATCGGCAGGCTAATTATAACCTTAAGGGTTTTCATCTCCTGCAAAACCTACCTAAAAGTTTGCAATATCTATTCCATCTCTTAAAGACACGGTTTAAAAATGGGCGCATAAGGTTATTCCTTTGTAGGTTAACATGTTAACAATAACCAAAAAGAAACCTAAAGATCTTTGGGACTGCAAAAAATATGGGATTTTACCTATAATAAATGACTTATGCCAATAACAAATTGCTATACCAAACCGATTATGAAAAAGCGCAGATAAAAATCATATCGAATAATTAAAGAGATTCTCATTAGAAGAACTGATTTAGTCGATATGTTACTATTAAACTTGAAAAATGTGACAAAGATTAGGTAGTAATGATTGAACACAACATCTATACTTACCACTACCTCATAGAATTAATATGCGGGACAGCAATCTTGCCCGGGGTAGATGATAAACTGGCGGGTTTTAATTTCTGACATTAACTATGAATAAATAGTCAGCTTCGGGGAGTACACCATAGACCAAAAGAAAAAGGCGGCCTTGCGAGACCGCCTTTTAAGAGAATGTATTTATCTAATACCTCGAATAACCGCCTCTTTGTCTACCTCTGTTTGAGTCATAATTTCTTTGCGGTCGATTTTCACGTGGACGGGCTTCATCAACCTTCAGGGTTCTTCCCTCAAATTCTGAATCGTTTAAAGCCTCTTTGGCTTTTCCAGCCCCCTCGGGGTTTTCCATTTCAACGAAACCAAATCCTTTATTACCGATTATCGTGACTTCCTTAACATTCCCGTAATTAGAAAACAAATCCTTCAACTGACTATCAGATACCGAATAACTTAGATTTCCTACATACAATTTGTTGCCTTGCATTTTTCTCTTCTCTTTTCTTTCTTTTCTTCGTTTAAAAAACTTATCCTTACAGAGAAAGAAGCAAAACAACCATTCTATTCTCCTCAAGAAATACATATTTAAACAAAGATACATTCATTAATAACCTGTTACCAGAATTTATTTAAATAGTACAACACCTCCTTCCGCATTTTTAGCCTGTTTCAATTATCAACCCTACCTCATAATATAATATACGCATAACTAAATGAAATAGCTATATTTTTCTTGGCATAAAAAGGAAAAGAGAAAATATCCCCATATTGATCTATGGTGGGCAGGAGTGTGAAGAATGAAGTAAGTTAGCCATACTCATCTACTTAAAATGACATTATATGAAAAATATTAGAAGCTCGTTTCAGTCCTAACCATTACCACCGGGCTTTTGCCAACGTCATCTAACCTCTGGGCGATATCGAGACGGATAGCGTCGCCAATTATAAACCCGAGACCAATATCACCTTTATAATCGCTTTTCTTAAATTCATCTTCGCCAAATCCCGCCTTGCCCACATCAACGAACAAGGAGATGATGAAATCACCAGAGAACTCCCAGTAATAGTCAATGTTACCGAACACATACCTGTTGCCAAAAAACTCCTTATAATCATAACCCCTTAATGAACCAACACCACCCAGGAAAAACCATCGGTCCAGAGGCAGTTTTTGGTCTGAATAACCCCCCTTTGCTCGAATTCCCAAATATTGTTTTGGGGTCAACGGTTGATAATGCGAGATTAACGCCTCGATGATGTCATAAGAGAAATCTCCGCCCAAATCACCGACCATTCCATCACCTGCTGTTTCCCATAAGACTTCTATAAACTGACCATTATGAGGCCAGATGTCATCACTTCGGGAATCCCATGCGAACCTTAGGCCGGCAAGTCGCAAATCACCCTCTATGCTCATGAGAGCGACCGAGTCAGATAGCACGGTCGAGAAATTTTCGCGGAAATGTTTCTTTCCGCCAAAGATAGTTTTGTTGGTACGTTTTTCCAAGATGCCATTAACCTGGGCAGTGTATTCAACCTGGAGAGATGAATATTCTCCCAACTGTTGACCAAAATATACCATAGCCCCTTTTTTATGATAAAAGTCATGGTAATCCTCTTTGAAGAAAAGTCCGGCTAATGTATTTTCAGACTGGCTGAATCGCCACAGGTCAGGAGTAGTGGCTCCCTGGTAAAGATTTCCACCGAAATAGAATGCCCACTTGTCCCCGAACTGCTGTCGAAATCCTAAATCGTAATTCCACCTTTTTAAGGCGAAAGAATATCCGACATTGATGTCTATATCAGGAAGTTCATAGTCGGCTTCGCTATAATGAATACCGGAAAGCAGGGTAAAGCCCTCAACACGGTTAAATCTTGCCGACATATCGAAATCGGTCTTTCTTGTTCCCTCATGTAACTTCTCTTTAGGCAAAAGCTCACCTTTGATTTTTAAGTCACCAAAAGTGAGCACCTTGCCAAATGGGGCAACAACATCACCACCAGCAAAACTGCCGTCATACATCTCCACATCACCGAAAACCGAGACGATATCACCGAGCACCTCTCCGTAAACTCTGACATTGCCAACGATTGAAACCACATCACCACGAATCACTTCATCAGCATTTATTACCAAATCGTCAAAACTGAATCGGTCATCCTTACCATGTTTCTCTACATTGACCACCTTTTTACGGCATAACTCATAATCATCATTGAGAATTTTCGCCTTTACCGATATACCTCTGTGAATCTTACCTGAGAAAAACAGGTTCTCGATTTCATCACTGGAAAACTCAACGCCATCAATGACTATCCTGTCACCGTCGATTATAAGCTCATTTTCGATATAAAGGCTAGAAAGGTCAGGTTTTTCGTCTGGGGCTTTTTCGACAGACAATTCGCTTTTATTAAAGGTTATAGTTTTAAGGATTCCATTGTAATCTTTTAACGAGACGGTAACGGAGTCATCTTTTATTGTTATCTCAATTGACCCCATGGCGATTTTTTCGCTACCCGCTGAAAGGGCTATCGAAAATAAAAACAAAATCAAAATAATCGCTAAATGATATTTCTTGCCCATTTTTAAACCCTCGTTATTTAAATTTAACTTGCAGCACCGGCCATACTTGAACTTACGATTTTAGAATGAATAGGTTACACTAAATTTTACATAAGGAATAGTAACCATTGCCGATAGGTTTATTTCGGAAGAGACTTAAGTTTGAACAATTTCATTTAAGAAATTTACCGTTTTTGAAAAACAGCTGGCCATCGGCGTAAATGCATCCACCTTTTCGCAAGTCACAGATCATATCCCAGTGCAATGCCGATTTATTTTTGCCTCCCGATTCGGGATAGGCTTTACCCAGCGCCAGATGGAATGTGCCGCCGATCTTTTCATCGAATAGGGTGTTGCGAGTGGATATCTTAATACCGTAATTGGTGCCGATTGCCACCTCACCGATATACCGTGCTCCCCTATCTATGTTCAACATGGTCTCCAGAAACTTCTGGCCACGCCCGGCAGTAGCTTTGACAACCTTGCCGTTTTTAAACTCTATTTTCACATCATCGACCTCATGGCCCCTGTAAACCGCCGGGAAAGAAAAACGGATATGACCATTGGCTGAATTCTCTAAGGGTGCGGTAAACACCTCACCATCGGGGAAATTATTTTCGCCATCGCAGTTTATCCATGTCCGTCCAGCAATTTTGAAGGTCAGGTCGGTATCGGGAGCGGTTATGCGAATGATGTCTCTCTTCTTGAGGTAGTTTATAAGCCGCCGGTTGTATCTGGAGATCTTTTTCCATTCAGCTATCGGGTCTTTTTTATCTATATGGCAGGCCCTGTAAACGAAATCCTCGTAATCCGACAATGACATACCGGCATCCTGGGCAGAGGCGTGAGTGGGGAAAAGTGTGCCCACCCAGGCTAATTGTTTTTTCGCGGCACGGGCTAATAAACGCCTTAATAACCTTGACTGAGCTTTAGTCATTAAAGCCTGTTTATGGGGATCGGTGCCGGAAAGATGTTTTGTATTCAAAGGAGAATCAACCCCTACTACCGCATCTATCTTCTCAACCTCGTGATTAGCCAGCGGTGATACGTATGCTAACTGGTCCCTGCTTCCCTTCTTTAACAGCAGTTCCTCAAGCCCCTCGATATATACCTTTGTATAGGGGTAAGCGCCCATCGCTAAAGCTTCGCCATAAAGCTCCTTCAAAAGCGGTATCGCCTGCTCACCACCGATTAACTTTACAAGCTGTTTCTTTTTTAGCTTGATACAATATTGCAATAAAACTCTGGCCATTTTTTTAATTCTCTGGTCGTTCATCGTTTTACCCTTTTAAAAATCCTCACCTTAAATTGACATTGGTTTTTATATGCATTGTTAAGTAATCTTAGTATTTATCCTCTTTTCTCTTGACCGTAAGGGGCAGTATTATTATGATGTTCATATATGGAATGTTAAAATTTTCACAAAAACAAGTCAAGTCTTTTAGTTGTAACGAGGTTGAGACACCATGAATGAACTTTATGAAATAACACCATCCGGCATCGAAAAACTTGTATTTTACATTGCATTTATCATTTCAATCGTTACTTTTATTTTTATCATCAGAAGATACTTAAGGCTCCTATTGAAATTTCAAAAAATCGATAAACACGTTGATATTGGTGCGGGAATATTAAGAGTTCTCAAGTTCGTTTTCGGCCAGAGAAGATTACTGGATGATCCCGTATCGGGATTTGCTCACTTTCTTGTGTTCTGGGGTTTTGTGATAATAGTTTTCGGTACAATAAATTTTTTCGGTAAAGGTTTTTACGGCGGCTTTCACATACCGTTCCTTTATGATATTTTTAAAACCCCTTTTTTGTTCCTGCTTGACCTTTTTAGTTTTTTAGTCATAGTCGGTGTTGTCGTTTTTGCTCTCAAACGCTTTGTCATTCGTCCTGAGAGGTTAACCCAGAGTGCTGGGGCAACCCTCATACTAATTCTCATTCTGGGATTAATGGTTTTCGACCTTCTCTCAGACGGTTTTAACATGGCCTATCAACAGGTTGTTGCTGAGGGGAGTTTCATCGGTAGCTATCTTGCCTCATTATTCTGGAATTTACCAAAACAAACCACACTGTTATTGTCTCATATATTCTGGTGGGCGCATTTCGTGTTTTTCATGACCATTCTCAATTACGTACCGATGGGCAAACACATGCATATTTTCACATCGATTTTCAATGTCTTTTTAACCGATGATAAATCCGGTACCGTGATGTCCACTCCTGATCTGGAGAACACGGAGATCTTCGGTGTAACAAATGTCGAGGATTTTACCTGGAAAGACCTTTTAGATGGTTACTCATGCACCGAATGCGGTCGTTGTCAGGATGTCTGCCCGGCATGGGATACGGGTAAGCCGCTTTCACCTAAAAATTTCATGATACAACTGCGCAAACATGCCCAGAAAAAAGCCCCCTTTCTTTTCGATAACAAGCCCGGGGAATTTAAAGAAGACTTCATCAAGGATGTTATTACTGAAGATGTAATCTGGGCCTGCACGACATGTTACGGATGTCAGAATGCTTGCCCGCTTTTTATCAGGCATATCCCCAAAATTATCGATCTTCGTCGGTCCATGGTTTTAAATGAAGGCAACATTTCACCCCAGGGTGCCTTAGCCCTGAAGAACATAGAAAAATCAGGCGACCCATGGGGACTTGGCCAGTCAGCTCGCGCCAATTGGTTCAAAGACCTCAAGATAAAATTAATCTCAGATAAGCCTGATGCTGAGTGGCTTTTCTGGGTTGGCTGTGCAGGTGCTCTGGATGCACGTAATATCAAAGTAAGCCTTGCTACCGTGAAACTGATGAATGCAGCAGGCGTCGATTTTGCTATACTCGGCACTGATGAAAGCTGCAGCGGGGATTCAGCTCGAAGGCTGGGAGAGGAATACCTTTTCCAGACGATTGCCAAGGCCAATGTTGAGATGTTAAACAAGCTTGGCGTCAAAAAGATCTTTACCAACTGCCCACACTGTTTCAATACGCTTAAAAACGAGTATCCCGATTTCGGCGGTAAATACGAGGTTGTCCATACTCACCAGTTACTGGCTCAGTTAATAAGCTCGGGAAAATTGGTGATCGATGTTGAAAAAATTCAACATGGTCCGTTCCAGGGTAATGGTTATATCACTTTCCATGATTCCTGTTATCTCGGTCGCCATAACGGCATATACCAACCATCAAGAATGCTAATAGATTTGGTTTACAAACGCGTGGAAATGAAACGATCACGTAAAAATTCATATTGTTGTGGCGCTGGCGGGGGAAGAATGTGGCTTGAGGAGAATATCGGAAAACGGATCAATGAAGAGCGCACCATGGAAGCCTTGGCAACCGGTGCATCCACTATCGGCGTTTCCTGCCCATTCTGTTTGACAATGCTCGAGGATGGCCTTAAAGCAAATGATAAGATCAATACCCATTCGGTCATGGAGATAACCGAGATTCTGGCTACTGGCGTGTAATTATGGTTTTGATGACGTAAGCATTAATTACAATATAGGTAGTGGAGCTTCTAAAAAATTATAAAATTTATCATAGACATATTATAATGCCCATACGGATCTGTGGATATCCTACTGCAATCTCCGGACCAATCCAACCTACAACTTCGCCTCCAGATTCTCAAGGAGAGCCTTACACAACGCCTTTGCCCAGTAATCACCAGCCACATTCAGAACACCCAGAATAATGCCATCAGTATAACTCACCAGTGTCTTGCCCGTCTGGTCAGTGATGGCATAAATCGAGTTTTCGCCAACACCGGTGGTAAACGATAGTATCCGCCCTTTTCCCTGAATAACTTTAACAAACATCTCGTATTCGGCCTGGGTCCTGCCAGTCGAGTAAAATAGAGTGCAGGTATCATCCTTCTTTCTATAATCAGCGGTAAAACATGATTCGGGGGCGGCGTACTGTTCCAACCCGGAAGGCCAGAATTTTTCACTGTGATGAATCAGCCGCTTTTGGGGAAATACCAATGTTTGTTCTGGCATGGCTGTTTCGCCCGGGATAAGGCTGCCTAAAGCGGTGGCAAAAATGCTTAAATGTTCAAGGTCAGGGAGTTCATCGCTAAATGCATTGATTGTAACAAAAAATCTATCCTTCAAAAGATAAAGATAGCTATCGCCCAGCAAAGCTTCTGTTCCCAGGTTGATGAAGTTATCATCAGGTAAACGCCTTTTGGCATAGATGCCGAAAGCACCCAAGAGACCAGCAAATTCATAGATGTCAATTGAATATATCAAATCGCCTTTACTGTACTCGGCAGTTGCCACCTGGACAACACCATAACTCAAGTATTCATCGGCCGCTCCATCGATATAATTCCACAGAGAATCAGCCGGATATATTTTAACCTGCTCAACACGTGCATAACTGCCAATTTCATCTGTCAGAATAGAATCAAAGTTGGTTTTTGGTTTGTTGTTGTTTACGGAAGAACAGCTAAAAGTGACAAGCATCGCCATTATTAGAAACATATTTCTCATAAGGTCGTCCTTGTTTTCTTTGGCCGATGTAATAGCATTTCATTATCGGGGTTACGCGATTCACCCACCGAGTTTACATAAATGGCTTTGTTACCCTCCACCGGACAGACATATTCGCACGCACCGCAACCGATACACAACTCGGGTATCACATGGGGTCGTTGAAGGGTTAAAACACTTCCATCGGGAAGAGTTTGTTTTACTGTTTCCAGTTGAATCGCTTTGTCTGAGGTTGGGCACCATTCTTCGCAAACGATACATTCTTTGCCAAAAGCCCACGGCAAACATTTTCCTCTATCAATGAAGGCTGTGCCGATGCTCACCGGTTGCGTTTTCTCTGTTCCGATCTTTTTTTCAACTGTAAGAGGTTGGATAGCGCCGGTGGGACAGCTCTGCCCGCAGAGAACACAATTGTATTCGCAATAACCGATGATGGGAATTAAAACCGGCGTAAAAATACCCTCCCAGCCGGCATCCAAAAGCGCTGGGTGAAGCGCATTTGTCGGACAAATCTTCATACATTGACCGCACCGAATACATTTAGCTAAAAAGTCTTCCTCTTTGAGCGCACCCGGCGGACGGATAAGTTTTGGTTTTATTTCAGGTTTACCTGATAGTCCCGAGCGGAGAGTTGGTACAGCCAACAGTCCAGCCAGGCCGGCAAAAATCACTTTACGGCGAGTTATTTGGGGTTTGACTTTGGCTTTTTTACGGTCCAGGAAGAAACCGAACGAAAGGGCATTTTGCGGGCAATCATAAAGGCAGTTAAGACAGAGATGGCACTCACTTCGATGATGAGGCAAATCCTTGTGGGGATTATCACCCCCCTGGCAGTGGAGCAAACACTTGTTGCAGGAATCGCAAGCGTCGAGATTCTTCTTCAAGCCAAAAATGGAAAAACTCGAGAGAAGCCCTAAAAGCGCCCCAAGCGGGCACAAAGCCCGGCACCAGAAACGGGTATAGATACGATTGGCAACAACAATGGCCATAAATATTAAAGATAGCCAGAAAGTACCGTTAAAGTGCGGCTGTTTAAGAGGCAAGAAGAGTGCAGATGAAAATCTGTATAACAATTCACCGATTACGGATACAAAAGAAATATCGAAAGACCAGAGCCAGCCGAAGACGATCTTTAACCATAATGTAATTGCAGGAAGGATTACCATACCCACAGAGCGCGCCAGAAGTGAAATTGGATCTAAAAGACCAAACTGAAGGCTCCCAAAAATCGCCATGCCGACCAGGATTATCAGAAGGTAATATTTCAGGTTTTGGTACGGTTTAAATATATTCGATTTCATCAGGGCTAAGCCACGGTGTTGCTTACGCTCGGATTTGAAAGAGGAGAAAAATTGATTAAGCGAACCAAGAGGACATATCCAGCCACAGAAAAATCGCCCAAAAAAGATAGTAGCGATAAGAATTATAAAGCCAAAAACCAGAGTTGAATATAAAACACCACTTGCCAACGAGGTGCCAAAAAGATTCAACGGGTTGATATCGAAAAAGAACTTAAACCAACCCGATACTTTTTCGCTACCAGGTTTAAAATGGTATTCAGTTGCAAAGACGAAATATACAAACAGTACAAAAAAGAACGCCTGGGATATTGTCCTTACTATTTTTAGCTTACGCATATTGATAAAGTCCCATGACCGATATGAATCAAACATCTATTTTAATGACTTTATCAGAAGGCGGTTGGCTGATTCCCACGCCCTTGTTTTCGGCTATCCCGATAAAGGGGAAATCTGCCGGTTTCTTGTCGAGAAATCTTGTAACATAAGCCTCGGCGGCAACCTGGTCGGTTGAAACGACAACGCTATCATAGGTGATTAAGTCCTCTAGTTTTCCACCCTGAGGACCGTTTCTCTGCAAAACACGTGTAACATCCTCAACTACAAGGGTTGGTTGAAAAAGATAAGCCAGTTCGGCAATGTTATCATGGATATCTTGGTGAAGGCGATTTCTTGGTCCGGTCAAAACTCCAAACCAATTCTTCATAGAAGCGGTCATACCGGAAAGAGAATGATGTTTGACCACAGGTACGTTTATAAGTTTATCGCACTCCAGAACAGGCTTTAACACCTGCCATTTTCCAAGACTATTATTGCCGAAATCAATATGCTCAAACAGGCTGTCATCGGGTATGATGACCTCAATTCCTTCAGCTTGAGCTGCCGCCTTAATACCAGACCTGTTGTAACACCTACGAGGAGCGTTACAGGTAACATCGACGACAATCACCTTTTTGGCTCCGGCCTTGAAACACAATCGACCAAGTTCAGCCACTACCTCAGGATGAGTATTAGCACCCTGTTGAGCAGACCTGTCCCAACCGATATTGGGCTTTAAACAAACGTAATCCCCCGTTTTTATGAATGTCTCCATACCTCCAAATACTGCAATAGCCGTGGCAACTGCCTTGCGATAATCTTTGTTTTTGGCTATTGCCAGGACCGGTTTATCGGATGGTATTTTCGCTTTGTAATCTTTCGGTTTATAGATTTTCAATGCTTTTTTGCTCTTACCTGAGCGACTACCGATCAGAAGTATTCCTCCTCCGATGATTACCGAGGCAGTTCCGGCCGTTGCCACCTGTTTGATAAATTCTCGCCTTCGCATAAAAATCACGTCCCGAAGAGCCATCCAAAATAAGCTCTTTAATTATTTATAAGCTCACAGACCAGTCCGGTCAATGATAAAATTTTACAAATATTGTCATTGCCTTGATGTAATCCCGCTCCATTGTTTAAAGGTATTGAACATGACCACGTTGTATCCTAACCTAAAAAACACTTGATAATTGTTATGATGACTAATAAATTAACCGACATTATTAATAAAGAGGAGAATTTTAATTGTACACCGGCAGTTTAAAGAAAGTCGCTATTGTAATAAATTCACCTAAAAACCTTATAAAAGTGTCGCCGCTTATCGATAAAATCTCCAGATTCTATGATTCCCTTGAACCGATAATTATATATACCGGAAAACTATTCGGAAAAAGTGATTCAGGTTACCTTTTTGACCAGCTTTCCTTACCCCAGCCCAATATCTACCTTAACATAAAATCCAGCACTTATTCTGAAATGACAGCCGGGGTTATGCTGGAAACGGAGAAATGTTTTTCCGAACTATCTCCCGATATGATAGTTGTAATAGGCGGTTCATGTTCTGCTCTTGGGGCATCGATCTCAGCAGCCCGAATGGGTATTAAAATAACCCACATAGAAGCCGGGTTACGTTGCCACAACAATATATCGAATACCGATATCAACAGGAAACTCGTGGACAGTATATCCGACATATTTTTTGTAACCGACAGCACTGCCCATTCCAATATATTCGAGGAGGGAATTCCCGATGACAGGATTTTCTTTGTGGGTAATATCATGGTAGATACTTTGTATAAGTTTTTGCCTTTATCCCGGAAGTCAAAGATGCTTAATAAACTGGGTTTAGTTCCCAAGAAATATGCGATGTTGACATTACACCGCAAGTCCAATACCTGCAATTTTGATATCGTCAAAGGCATTATCTCAGCCGCCCGCCAGATTTCAGAAAAAATACCCGTGGTTTTTACATGTTATAAACGAGTCAGAAAAGAAATCGAGGAATTCGGTTTGCATAATTATTTCGATGATAAAAAGTTGATCATGTGTGATTTATCAAAATACTATGATTTTTTGGCACTTGAGAGCAATGCCTCTTTTTTGATGACCGATTCGGGGACAATGCAGGTCGAGTCCAGTGTCTTGGGTATACATTGCCTTACTTTGCGTAAAAACACCGAGTGGATAGTAACCGTTAAGGAGGGTTCAAATACAATTGTGGGGACATATCCCGAGAAGATCATCGCCGGGGCAGAAATGATTATGTCCAACAAGAAAAAAATTAGGGGGGTACCGAAATACTGGGATGGAAACACCTCTGAGAGGATTGTTGAAGTTATTGCCAAATCTTTTCCCTATGAAGATCCATCAACCCGTAAAATCAAAACCTCTTCGATATCCGAATAAATGCAGAAGGTAGTAGTTACCGGAGGAGCTGGTTTCATCGGTTCAAATCTCGCCGAACTTTTGTTGAAGCAAAATTATGACGTTGTAGTTATCGACAATTTATCCTACGGCAGCATCGATAACATAAAACCGTTGATCGAACACGGGAATTTTCATTTCGTTCAGTCCGACATTCGTCAGAAAGACGTTTTAGAACGTGTCTTTCAAAAGGCTCAGTGCATAATTCATTTAGCAGCTTACAAAATTCCCCGTCATGGCAACTGGCTTGAGACTTTAATGGTAAACAATGACGGAACCAAAGCGGTTTTGGAGTGTGCCTGCAGGTTTGGTATCAAAACTGTACTGGCTTCCACCTCTGATGTTTATGGAAAGAACAACAAACTTCCTTTCACCGAAAATGATAACCTTGTGATGGGTTCGCCGATAGTCCGGAGATGGGCTTATGCCGCTTCCAAGGTCTTCGATGAGCAGCTGGCCATGGCATATCATGATGAACGAGAACTCCCGGTTGTCATTTTAAGGTTCTTTGGTAGTTATGGACCACATAACCATCGCTCATGGTGGGGGGGACCTCAAGCGATATTTATCGAGCAGGCGTTAAAGGGGGAACCTTTGGCCATTCACGGCGATGGAAAACAGACCCGGAGCTTCTGCTATGTAAGTGATACAATCGAGGGTATCAGGCTGACCATGGAATCCGACAAGGCTATTGGCCAGATTATCAATATCGGTTCCGCAAAAGAGATCGATATTTTAAGTCTGGCTCAAATAATCGTAAAGATGACCGAATCGAAATCCAAGATACAATTCATGCCATACAAGGACCTCGGTAAACACTATGAGGATGTCCGTCGGCGCATACCGGATTTAACTAAAGCTAAAAGACTTTTTGGATATAAACCAAAAGTCCCTCTTGAGGAGGGGCTTAAAAGAACTATCGAATGGCACAAAGGTTTTTATGACTGAAAATTATTCGATGGAGATTCCTTGGGCATAGCAAATTTGGTTATCAAGAAATATAACTATTCCGTGATAAACCTGTTTTTTTTAAATAAACATTAAAAACCGGATAAGATAAAGACTGATTTGAGATGTGTGGTATAGCTGGATATTTTAACATGGGGTTTGAAAGTCAGGCCCAGACCGATTTGATTCGCAGAATGGTGACTATTTTAAAACATCGAGGTCCTGATGAGTTTGGTGCTTATTTCGACAAACGCTGTGGGCTTGGTCAGGCAAGATTATCCATAATTGACCTGGTCGGGGGAAGTCAGCCTATCCATAACGAGGATGAAACCATCTGGATAACTTATAATGGTGAGATATTCAACTATATCGAGCTAGCCGAGGAGCTTAAAAAAATAGGACACAAGTTTTATACTAATTCCGATACCGAGGTCATAGTCCACGCCTACGAGCAATGGGGTGATGACTGTTTTTCACGTTTCAATGGCCAGTTCGCTTTCGCCTTATGGGATGGCAAACAGCTTACCTTGGCTCGCGACCGGGTCGGAATCTGCCCTCTTTTTTACACCGTCAGGAACAACCGTTTGTATTTCGGCTCGGAGATTAAATCTATATTTTGCGAAGATTCGATCAACAGGGAAATCGATTTAAAGGGTCTGGATGAGATTTTCACCTGGTGGACAACAGCCTATCCCCGAACCTTTTTTAAAGGTATAAGCGAGCTTCCTCCAGGTCATTACCTGATTGCCTCAGACAATGGAATAAAGATAAAACCTTTCTGGAGGATGAATTTCCCTGATAGTTTCGATGATAAACCAGCTGAGTATTGGGCGGAGGCTTTGAAAGAGGAGCTAATCAAAGCCTCACGTTTGCGTCTTCGCGCCGATGTTCCGGTCGGGGCGTATCTTTCCGGTGGCATCGATTCATCGACAACCACGATTCTCATAAGAAGCTTTTCCAGTGCACCTTTGCAGACATTCTCAGTCGCTTTTGCCGACGAAGCCTTTGATGAATCTACATATCAGAACCAGATGATAAAACATCTCGGAACACAACATCACCAGACTAAATGCACATATAATGATATCGTTGAAAATTTCCCGCGGGTACTCTGGCACACCGAAAAACCAATCCTTCGCACTGCTCCTACCCCACTCATGCTTTTATCAGGTCTAGTTCACGACAATAATTTCAAGGTTGTCTTAACGGGTGAGGGTGCTGACGAGATACTTGGTGGCTATGATATTTTCAAGGAAACTATCATAAGGGCCTTCTGGGCTAAATACCCCGATTCCACCTGGCGTCCATCTCTTTTAAGGAAACTTTATCCCACATTGCCACTATCAGGTGCGCGAGCCAAATTATATCTTGAGACTTTTTACAAAATTGGTCTGAACAAACAGGACAGGTTTTTTTACTCTCATATCCCCCGCATAAACACCACCTCCAAAATCAAGGAATTTTATACCCGGGAGATCCAAGAGACTTTGGAGGGTTACGATTCGGTGGGTTCATTCAGTAAACATATCCCTATCAATTTCTTCGACTGGCCTACCCTGTGCCGAGCCCAATATCTTGAATCGGCATCGCTTCTCACAGGTTATCTTTTATCCTCGCAGGGTGACCGGATGGCCATGGCCAACTCAGTTGAAACACGTTTCCCATTCTTGGACACGAATGTAATGGACATGGCAGCAAAGATACCGCCCAAATATAAAATCAGGGGGCTGGTGGAAAAGTTCGTGCTAAAAAAAGCAATGAAAAACCTCCTACCCGAAAGGATCCTAAACAGGGTGAAACAACCTTATATGGCTCCTGATGCAAAATCATTTTATCAGAAAGACACTCCCGAGTACGTAAACGAGATGTTATCAGAGAGAATGCTTGAACGCTACGGTTTATTTAACGTTAAAGCAGTGGCCAAACTTGAGTCCAAGTGCCGAAGATACGCTGATTCATATCTTGGCTTCAAAGACAATATGGCGCTGGTTGGAATTTTATCCACTCAGATTGTATGTCATACATTTCTTGACGATTTTGCTAAGGTCAAACCTGCTGATAGGGCAAAATTCGCCATCTGGATTGATCGCTCGTAATGTATTGGGGTGAAAATCTATTGACCTTGATATAGAAATAGTAATAAAATGTGTTTTTAATAATAAAATAAGGAGAAGGCTATGGCTCGGTCAAAAGAAGATATATTAAAGTTAATTGATGAAAATGAGATAAAATATATTCGGTTGTGGTTTACCGATATATTGGGCCGTCTTAAAGGAATCAGCATTACCCGTTCTGAGATTGAAGCCGTATTAGACCATGGACAGGGTTTTGACGGCTCCTCGATTGAAGGATTTGTCCGGATTGAGGAGTCAGACCTTAACGCTATTGCCGACCTTGATACGTTCACAATATTCCCCTGGAATATCAATTCCGAAAGGGTGGCATTGCTTTTTTGCGATATTCAAACTCCTGATGGAAAGCCATATGAGGGTGATTCCAGGTATATTTTAAAGAGGATGCTCGACGAGATAGCCCGTGATGGTTACACCGTTTATCTGGGGCCCGAGATGGAGTATTTCTATTTTAAAAGTTCACAATCTCCCGAGATTATAGACCATGGTGGTTATTTCGACTATGCCACCGTCGATGAATCCACTAAAATGCGAAAAAAAACGGTTACCGCACTTGAATCTATAGGTATACAGGTGGAATGTTCACACCACGAGGTAGCACCATCACAACAGGAGATCGACCTAAAGTATCAGGATGCGTTAAGGATGGCTGATTTTTCCATGATATACCGCTTGGTGGTTAAGGAGATTGCCTTAGCTGAGGGATATTATGCAACCTTTATGCCTAAACCGATATTTGGTGAAAATGGTTCGGGAATGCATGTTCATCAGTCGCTCTTCAAAAATGGTAGAAACGCTTTTTTCTCTAAAGATGATACCTATAATCTTTCCGACATCGCAAAAAGTTATATAGCTGGTCTGTTAAAACATATTAAAGAGATATGTCTGGTGACAAACCAGTGGGTTAACTCATATAAGAGGCTCGTGCCGAATTATGAGGCTCCGGTGTATATCTCCTGGGGAAGGCGCAATCGTTCCTCGCTGGTGAGGGTTCCGATGTACCGTGTCGGGCGGGAAGAAGCCACCCGTGTCGAACTTAGAAGCCCCGACCCTGCTTGTAATCCTTACTTAGCCTTTGCCGTTATGATAGCGGCTGGTTACGAGGGGGTTAGAAATGGATATAAGCTTGAAGAGCCGATTGAGGCGAACATCTTCAGTATGGACCAGAAAAAACGTAAAAGACTACGAATCGATACCCTGCCAGGCTCGCTTGAGAATGCAATCAGTGAATTTAAAAAATCGAGGCTGATGAAACGCGTTTTAGGCGATCATATATTTGAAAAATTGATCGATAATAAAATAGTAGAATGGGATCAGTACCGGATAGCCGTTACGGGATATGAAATCGATAACTACTTTCCGGTGCTGTGATTAGAACTGGTAAGTTTTATCGAGGAGACATACGGCTTTACTGTTGAGGATGATGAGCTTGTGCCGGAAAACCTCGACTCGGTAAACAAGTTGGTTAATTACATAAACAGGAAAAGGCAACATTAGTGCAGGAACGAAGCGTATGTTAGTTCATCACTTCCTTGAGGAAAACGCTGAAAGGTTTCCATACAAGGATGCTGCTATTCAATTGGGAGGCAGAATAAGTTACCTGGAACTGGAAGCGGCTGCCAATCGCCTTGCCAATACCCTCATAGATCTGGGTATCAAATCTGGTGACAGGGTCGGTATCCTTATGGAATCATCCATCAAATACATTATAGCTTATTTTGGTATATTGAAAGCAGGTGCTATTGTGGTTGGGCTAAATACTCAGAGCGCTATCAGAAATTTTCGCAATACTTTGAGAGATTGCCAGGTTTCAGGTTTGATAATTAACAAAAATATGGCTCATATCGTTAAAGAAATATACGCCGATCTGCCATCTTTAAACTTCGTCGTCAGTGAGAGTTCATATAGCCATTTTCCCAAGGATGTCGAGGTTGTTTTCCTGCTAGATGCCCAGCTTAAGGGTGACCCATCAAGGCCTGCCGTGGCTATCAAGGAAGATGATATCGCCCAGATAATCTACACATCGGGCACAACTGGCTCACCCAAAGGAGTATCTCTTTCCCATAAGAACCTTTATGCCAATACTTCATCCATAGTAAAATATCTTGACCTAAAACCCGATGACAGGGTGATGGCTATATTACCGTTTTTCTATTCCTATGGCAATTCGCTATTATTAACTCATATGTATTGCGGTGGTAGTGTAGTTATCGATAACAGGTTCGCCTATCCGAACATAATACTTGATATAATGGCCCAGGAAAGAGTCACCGGCTTTTCCGGAGTACCATCAACCTTTGCCATTCTAATGCACAAATCGAATATACACAATTACCGTTTTGAACATTTGCGATACATCACCCAGGCTGGCGGGCCTATGTCACCAGCGTTGACTCAAAAGATCATGGAGGTTATGCCCCATATAAAGATATTCATCATGTATGGTCAAACCGAGGCGTCAGCCAGATTGTCTTATCTGGAACCTGATAAACTCTTGGAGAAGATTGGCTCGATCGGTAAAGCCATACCTGGAGTCAAACTTACTGTTAAGGATGAAAAAGGAAAGGTGTGTAGACCTGGTGAGGTCGGCGAAATCATCGCCTCTGGAGATAACATCATGGTTGGTTACTGGAACCAGCCTGAGGAGACTAAAAAAGTTCTCAAGGAGGATGGCCTTCACACCGGTGACTTAGCCAAAACTGATGAGGATGGCTATCTGTATATAGTCAGCAGACGCTCGGATATGATAAAAAGCGGAGCCCATCGTATATCCCCCAAAGAAATAGAGGAGGTTCTGGCAGAATTCCCGTCGATTATCGAATCGGCGGTAATCGGCGTACCGGATAAAATCCTGGGCGAGTCTCTTGTTGCTTTTATTGTACCAAACGGAAAAATCGATACCAAAGAGCTGAAGAAACATCTTCGGTTGAATCTGGCGGTTTTTAAAATTCCCAGGGAATTCATCCAAGTGAAATCTCTTCCAAAAACTTCATCTGGTAAGATAAAAAGATTCGAGCTTGTTGAAAAATATAAAATGAAAGCGAAGACATCATGACATATTCTATTGATGCTTTGAAGCTCGATTGCCCGAAGGTTGTTGAGGAACTGGTAAAGGTTTTACAGCACCAGGTTTATATCTTGTTAAAACGTGCCGGCGCAATAGTCGGAACCTCAGGAGGAATCGACTCATCGGTTGTGGCCGGTCTTTGCGCAAAGGCTTTTAGCCCTAAGAAGATGATGGGAATTATAATGCCTGATAAGGATTCATCATCGGAATCGACAGATATGGCCATAGAACTTGCCAAGACTTTTGGCTATGAATACATCGTTAACGACGTTACAACAGCCCTTGAGGGCGCGGGATGTTATCGTCTACGCGATGAGGCTATTCGAAAGGTTTTCCCCGAATACAAAGAGGGTTGGAGGGCAAAGATCGTTTTACCTACCAACATCCTCGAGAAAAACCGTTTTAACATATTCAGACTTACGGTTACTCCTCCCGGGGGACAACCCATGACAAAACGTCTCCCCTTGAAAGAGTATTTGCAGATCGTGGCTGCCTCGAATATGAAACAACGTATCCGGATGCTTACTCTTTATTATCATGCCGAAAGGTTAAATTATGCCGTTATAGGCACCGGCAATAAAAACGAACATGACCAGGGGTTTTTCGTCAAATACGGTGATGGAGGAGCTGACTGTAAACCGATTGCCCATTTATTTAAAACGCAGGTTTTCCAGCTCGGGGAATTCCTCGGCGTCCCAAAATCGATTCAGAATCGCATACCGACAACCGATACTTACCCCGATGAACAGACGCAAGAGGAATTCTTTTTCGGTTTGGAATTTAAGATTATGGACTTATTGTGGTTTGCCAAGGAAAACAATGTGCCAATTGATGAGGTTTCAAAGACAACAGATTTAAATCCCGAGCAGGTGCAGAGAGTCTGGAATGACCTTGACCAAAAAAAAAGAACCACTGAATATCTGAGAATGCATCCATTGATGGTTATAAGATAAAAAGCTGTGTTTAACTCCCTGGATAATACTTTTTGTTGATATAAATGCATTTTACCATTTTGGGTATAGTTCTTTGTATTTTGGATAATCGGGTTTTATAGGCGATGTTCTCCAAGATGAAAAACGTTCTAAGCTTTGATGTAGAGGATTATTTTCAGGTTACAGGCATGGAGCCAATAGTTAGTCGCGATGACTGGGAAATATATCCATCAAGGGTGGAACAGAATACACAAAAAGTGCTTGAAATTCTCGGTCGCCATAATGTCAGAACCACCTTTTTTATCCTTGGCTGGACAGCGAAAAGACATAAGCAACTGATAAAACAAATAGCTAATTCGGGACATGAAATCGCCTGCCATGGTTATAATCACAGGCTTGTCTATGACATGACGAACGATGAATTTATCTCGGATATCAAACGGGCTATAAACTTATTAGAGGATATTACAGGCCAAAAAATATATGGCTTTCGGGCGCCAAGCTTTTCGCTCGATGCTGACGATATCGAAAAGTTCGAGATGATGGCCGAGCTTGGTTTGAAATATGACTCCTCACTTTTTCCGGTAAGACACTTCCGTTACGGCAAAACCGGACAGATCCCCCTTGTACCATTCGACATAAAGAAAGGTGACCGGGTTGTAATAAAAGAGTTTCCCATAACAGTTGTAAATTTTCTGGGGAAACGAATACCTGCCGGAGGAGGGGGTTATTTCCGCCTATATCCGAACTTCTTCATTCGCCACAATTTCAAAAAGGTCAATGCTGAAGGCCGGCCGGTGATAATATACCTTCACCCATGGGAACTTGACCCGGACCAACCACGGATAAAAGGGATTGGGCTTGGAAACGCTTTCAGGCATTACTTGAACCTGAGTAAAACCCAATCCAGGCTGGAGATGATTTTACAGGAATTCGAGTTCGAATCCTTTGTTGGATTGATAAATAACATGAAATTCGATAAGTGTTGATCAAAAATTTAACAGCGGTATTGCTATATGTTAAATTTCCCGAATTAAAAATATTAATTTGATTTTATTTTCAAATTTATGACATAAATATGCAAAAGGTTAATTCATGAACGCAAATAATACAGAAAGAGATAGCCCGGGCTCACTTAAGGAAACTTGATGACAGGAGATTTCAAGTTTTCCAATATTATTCTGCCTATATCGGTGTTGTAGCAGTAGGTGGTTTGACCTGGCTGTCAAAACTATTATATAAACCTCAATATTTCTGGATAAGTATTTTAATAATAACAATACTTAATGTTTTCCTTTCATATACCTGCATTAATATAATCAAGAGTGAAAGGAGGGCAACCGAACGTTACCGAGGTAAAATCAATCATATAAGAAAATACTTTATGGACAATTCACAAAACGATCTATTTAAAGAAGTGATTAAAAATGGCGGTGAGTTTGGAATGAAAACCAATCCCCCGAATATTAAGAAATTGGGGTTCTTTGATATTTTCTTTATTGGTAAATGGGCAACAGCCTTGTTTGTTATAAATTTCATCAGATTGGTCGGTTCCGTATCGTTCGTTGTTTTTATCATTGCAGTGATAAATATACTATAATCACAATAGAAATGATAAAGAGGGAGCTTACTTTACAGAAGGCGATTTTAAATAATAAAAGATAATTACATTAACAATGGTAATAGCTTGTCTAAATCACCGGTTCATACGGCGATAGATATTATATAAGTTTCGAGCTTCCATATCCTCGGGATGTTCTTTCATCCACATATTCAGAAGCGACATCCCTTTTTCCTTTTGCTTGGTGGCAGAATAAAGCCTTAGCAGGAGATTAAAATTGATACTATTACTTGGATCAAGATCTATAGCTTTTTCATAGCATTTGATAGCCTCTTCAAAATTTTTCTGGGTATAGTGCAAAACACCTAAGAATTGCCAGTATAATGTGATATGTGGCCATCTTTGAATTGCCTTGGCGAAGTTTCTTACTCCCAGCTGGTAAATAATCTTGGCGCTATCGCCATAGGCGGTATCTGAGTAAAGTCTTGCAAGCTCAACATATGGCTGGTAATAAAACGGAAATCGATCGATGGTGTCGTGAAGAATTTGGTGGGTTTTAGAGGTGTCTCCTTTGGAGAGGTAATAATCAGCCAACTCCAGAAACCTTTCTGGATAGGTTGTAGTTAGGCCGACATTGTTTTCATCCTTGAATACATCGATATCATTTACCCCGCGATATCTATAAACGTTGTAGATGAGATCTTCGGTTTTCTCAGGATCAAACGGTTCTTCCGGTTTCTTTGGCATAATCTTTAAAACCATTGCCTTTCTTACAGTATAATCTGACAGAGTCCAACGGTTGGAACTGGGAACGGAGGTTGAGAAATAAATCGGGTACTTCCACTTATTTGCCAAAACTATATGTTCTATCATCTGGTCCTGCACACGTACCGGATTGCCTGTTTTAGGATCGGGGAAAGGAACCAGATAGCGGTTCATTTTTCGAACCGGGTCGTAGAAAGATTTTTTGGGACGGTATAGCGTGATTGTTCCCCGCCGGGTAAACGGTTCACCGATAATCTGGTCATCGTCTAAGTCGATAGGGACACCCATCTGCTTTTTTAATTGGCATATATACCAATCAGTGTTCAAAAGCGATAAATTAACAACCCTGACATCCTTGCGGACATTCTCGACCTCCTGAAGATACCAAAGGGGAAATGTATCGTTATCGCCGTTGGTAAATAATATTGCATCTTTCTCGCATGAGCTTAGGATATTGTAAGCATAATCGGTAGGAGCAAAGTCGCCGGTGCGATCATGTGTTTTATAATGATATGTAAATGTATCAAACGGTATTAAAAGCACCAGCAATGCAACAATTACCCAGGTTAAATAGGCAGCCCAGGTGGGGATTTTGTTTTTTAGCCATGGTGAAAACCTGCTTAGAAAAAAGCCAAAACCAATGCCGATTAATATCGCAAAATATATAAACGCCGGAGTGAAAAAATAGTCCCTGTCGCGAACCTCGAGATGTTCCCCTCTTGTGCCATCTGCAAAATTAAGATACAAAATCAAACCTAACGAACTTATCAAAAAAATAGCCGCTAAGAGAAAACCATTTTTAAAACTCCTTCTAAGCGAAATAAACATCCCGAAAAGGCCAAACAAAAAAGGTAAGTATCTCAACAACCCCCATTTTTCGTTACTGTACTGTTCTTTGAAATATCCCCAGAAACCCATATGCGGGTAATCCCCGAACTGGTGCTTAAGCATGCCACGGCGCTTGAACATGCGCACTATCATCGATTCCTCCCCATACTGCTTCCTCCCCAGATAGTATTCAAGCCTTCGCAGGTTAGCCGGATTATTTTCATTGATTGCCGGTTTATGAGCCGCTCTAATCGGTAAATATATGTGCGGTGTGAAACCGATTATGGCAACTACCATTATGGCAAAATACAAGCCCCAGCTTTGTTGCGCCTTCCCCTTGTGGGTGAAAGTCTTATACCCGAAAAACACAGCAAAAAATACCATCAGTAAAAGCCACAACGCCACCTGGTGGTCGCTAAGGGAGGGGATTATATAGAATATCAAAAAGTAAATAGGAACTGCAAAAGAGAATAAAATCCCCCAGCTCACCCAGTGCCGCCAATCGTTGAGTTTCTTATTGTCTATTAACGCGATATATATAATGATTGCCGGGGTTATTAAAAACACCGTCAGGTGGATGCTTATCGAGAGAAACAGAAGGTATACAATAGCTACCAGAAGAACGTCATTGCCATCGGCTAATTTGCTTTCGCCCCACTTAATCGTCATATAAGTTAATACGACCATTAAAAGCATTGCCAGACCATAGACCTCGGTCTCAACAGCATTAAACCAGAAGGTCGAGGAAAAAGCCAGCAGTAAACTGCCGGTTAATGCACCGATATAGACGCCTACTTTAGAGACAATATCCCTTGGTCCACTCTGCTGGCTGCTTTTATCGATAAATTTAACCGATTTTACGATTATGACATAAGCTACCATGGTGGTCAAGGCTGAGCTTAAAACAGATACGAAATTTGTATTCAAGGCTGGTGTACTCATAATTCCCAGCAACATGAAAAATTTGCCTATGAGAATAAAGAGCGGGGTACCAGGTGGATGTGGCACGCCCATTATATAAGAACTGGCAATGAACTCACCACAGTCCCAGAAAGAAAGAGTGGGGGCCATCGTTTTGAAATACACAATAAAACTTACGATTAGAGAAATTACGGCACCGAGATAAAAAAGAAATTTAGATATAAACTGGTCTTTTTGCGGACTACTCACAATCCTCCCATTATTAAATTAACATAATAATTATTTTAAAATTGATTGTCAACCAATTAGAAATGGAAGTTTACCCAATTCTTTAAAATACTATAACTTCCACCTTTTTGAAAATTAAACCCATCGATTAAATTAATCTTCATTGGTTTTAGGGAAAATCGTGCGGAAAGTTTTGATTAAGATAACTTAAATTTCGAATATTTTACCCGATTTTTGGAGTAAGTCTTATTTTATTTTTTCTTGACAATGAATTTTCTCCCTTATTTTATATATGCAAAATTTATCGCCGTATAAACGTTTTCAAAACGGCAACAGGAGTAAAACCAATGGCTTACTACATAAACGATGAATGTATCCTCTGCGACAACTGTTTACCTGAATGTCCTGAAAACGCTATCACACCGGGCGACCCAAAATATATAATCAATCCGGAACTTTGCAACGATTGCGGTAACTGTGCCGAGGTTTGTCCGGTTGAGGCATGCATACCCGGAACGGATGTTGAATAATAAAACTTTCTCACTTTCCATCCCCGTAGTCTAACATCAAAGAATAATAAAACCTCTGTCACCAAGTTCTCAGCATCAAAGCAAGCTCCCAAAACATCTATTAAGGGTTTTATAACAAGTTAACTATCCGGGATTCAAGAACTATCTTAAAACTGTCGCTCTATTGCTTTCTTACAATTCGGAAAAACTGCCTAGATAGAAATTATAGCGATTGTATCCAGCATAAAATTATCTCTTGTCAAATTGGGGAAATATATTATATTGCCCTGTGGAACGGGGAGAGATATCGTTCTAAACAACCAAAAGGAGTTACCGATGTTTAAAGGATTATTTGCGGTTTTAGCCACGATAATCTTAATCTCGGGGCCGGTTTTTGCCCAGCAGACGGGAAGTATTATTTGCGGATTTGATATCGGGCTGGCCTCTGCAACAGACGATTTTGCTGATAATCCCAATTTGCAGGCTGGCAACGGCTTCAGTATGGGTGCTGAGTTAAGATATGCCCTGTTTAACGATCTCTCCCTTGGACCGTTTATAAGATATTATCGATTCGGCTCGAGCCTGACGCTGGATCTTGGCCGTGCCAGCTACAACATGATCCAATATGGTGGTCTTGCAAGGTATAACTTGTTCAATGTCGAAAAGGGTAAACTTTATCTTTTTGGTGGCGGAGGTCTATTTGAGCCCAATACGCATTACTGGGCACCTGATTATTCATACGATGTATCTTTTGAGAGAGGGCGGTTTTTAACCGGTGGTTTTGGATTATGCTCTGACCCTTATGCCGCCACAATATATGAAATCGAATTCAGGTATAATATGGGCGATGCCGACCTCGAAACAATTAACGATAATCGGTTGGTGATAACCAATTACGATTTTAGTTCCTTCCACGTTTCTGTTAAACTGATGTTTAATTCAAAAGGGGCCACTCCACCGCCACGCTACTAAGGACACTATCCTAAAAATATTCAATAAAGTGAAAAAGGGTATTGCACAAATATCCTTTTTTCTTTTCAACTTTAATCTTATAAGTAACATAATCTGCTTACTCCAGCGATATCACCAATGCGTACTTACACCTTTGGCATCACAATTTTTTCGATGATTTGACTATTAACCTTTAAGACATCCCCCTCTCTTCATTTCTCTTGACTAAAATGAACTTCATCAAGTAAGATAAAATAATAATGATGGGTATATATTTTTAACTGGAAAGCCGGATAGATGTTTGATTATACCACTTTTAATAAACAATCAGCGATAGCATCGACACTCAACAAGGCTCTAAGATTAATCGAGTTTTTTTATTAGCGAGGTATGTATGAACAAAAAAATTCTATCGGGTGTGTTGCTGGCATTTCTTTGTATATGGGCAGTAAATGCTCAAGAATCTTCTCCCACAGTAGTAAAGCCCAAAA
>NATP01000062.1 GCA_002085375.1 candidate division Zixibacteria bacterium 4484_95
GCAAGCCAAACCCAAATCATGATCTGATTGGTAGATTCCTGCATTCGCAGGAATGACGAAAAAATGTTATGGCTATCGAATGGAAAATAGGAGATTCAAGCCAAACCCAAATCATGATCTGATTGGATAGAATGGATTCCTATATTCGCAGGAATGACAGACTAAGTATCTTGCAATGTTGTCATTCCCGCGCAGGCGGGAATCTATAGGTGTATTTCCATGCCGTCAGGTCGCTCTACAAGCCTTCGGCCCGACCTGACGGTTTTCTGTCGGGTGGGGCCACCCGACAGCACAAGATAATATTATGCCCCTTCCTCTTTATTATTATCATTCCCCCTATTATTGTCGTTATTTTCCTTTGCCACTCTTGCGACATCGATAAGTTTGTCGGCTTTGTCAAGGTTCATCAGGCGGACGCCCTGGGTTGCTCTACCGATGCTTCTTATCTGGCTTACCGGTATGCGGTTGATAATACCTTTCTGTGTGATTAGAAGGACCTCATCGTCATCGACCACCTCTTTTATAGTTATAATCGGGCCATTACGCTCGGATATTTTGATATTGATTACGCCCTTACCGCCGCGGTTGGTAATGCGGTAGTCGGAGATGGCTGAGCGTTTACCGTAGCCGTTCTCGGTGACAGTTAAAAGCGATGTTCCCTCACGTTTGACCACCACCATACCAACTACATAGTCGTTCTTAGTAAGGTTGATTCCGCGCACACCGTAGGCGTTGCGTCCCATGGAACGGACTTTGTCTTCGTGGAAACGGATCGCCTGGCCGAGCCTTGTAGCCAGTACAATATCGCAGGAACCATCGGTGAGGCCGACCTCGACCACCTGGTCATCTTTGGGAATACTCATGGCGATTATGCCATCACGACGGGGATTGGAGAATGCCGAAAGGGGTGTCTTTTTGACCTGGCCTTTTTTGGTAGACATGACTACATAAGCCTCGTCGGTGAATGAGCGCACCGGCACAAAAGCAGCGATGTTATCCTTTTTATCGATACCTATCATGTTAACAATAG
Organism: candidate division Zixibacteria bacterium 4484_95; assembly: GCA_002085375.1. Classification (GTDB taxonomy): domain Bacteria; phylum Zixibacteria; class MSB-5A5; order UBA10806; family 4484-95; genus 4484-95. The sequence continues at coordinate 1,031 of NATP01000062.1, forward strand.
GCTTACCACGAGCCAAACGCCCACCCTGAGGCACCTCATGGACTTTCAGCCAGTAGCACCTGCCCTGTTCGGTAAAAAACAGGATATACTGGTGAGTAGAGGCGACAAACATATGTTCAACGAAATCCTCCTCTTTGGTGTCCATGCCTCTTACACCCCGTGTGCCGCGTGCCTGTCTTTTGTAGGAGGATATCGATAGCCGTTTGATATAACCGGCATGGGATATAGTTACCACCATATTCTCCTCGGCGATTAAATCTTCAATGGAGAAATCCTGGGTGATATCCTCCTCGATTATTTGAGTTCTGCGTTCATCACCGAATCGTTTTTTTAGCTCTTCAAGCTCGGTTTTGATGATATACATGCGCTTGGGTTTGCTCTCGAGTATGCCCTTAAGTTCCGCTATCAGCTTGATGATCGTCTCATATTCCTCCTCGATTTTTTTTCGTTCGAGGCCGGTCAACCTCTGGAGCCGCATATCGAGAATGGCCTGGGCTTGAATTTGGGAGAGTTTGAATTTTTCCACTAACCCCTCTTTAGCCTTGGCCGGTGAAGGGGACTTTTTAATAAGTGTTATTACGGCGTCGATATTGTTTAATGCAATTTTATACCCCTCGAGGATATGGGCTCGCTTTTCGGCCTCAGCCAGTTCATATCTGGTTTTTCGAGTTAGGACATCATGCCGGTGGTCAATGAAATTTTGTAATAACTCTTTTATGTTCAACAGCCTAGGTACGCCATCAACTAAAGCCAGCATATTCATGCCGAATGTCGCCTGCATTTGTGTCATTTTGAAAAGTTGGTTTAGGACAACCTCGGCCTGGGCGTCGCGTTTAAGTTCGATTACCACCCGCATGCCATCGCGGTCGGATTCGTCGCGAAGGTCGGATATGCCGTCTATACGTTTACTTCGCACAAGTTCAGCAATCTTCTCCGACAGATTCGATTTATTGACCTGAAACGGTATCTCCGAGACGATGATATTTTCTCTACCGGATTTTGTAGTTTCAATGTTGGCCTTGGCTCTTATGAAAAACCTTCCGTGACCGGTAAGGTACCCTTTACGCATGCCATCGAGACCGAATACGATACCCCCGGTAGGGAAATCCGGTCCTTTTATAAATTGCAAAATTTTTTCCACCTCAGCTTCTGGGGTCTCAATAAGATAAACCAGAGCATCTACAACCTCGTTTAGGTTATGGGGGGGTATATTCGTGGCCATACCTACCGCTATGCCCGCCGAACCGTTACAGATAAGGTTGGGAAACCTTGCGGGAAGCACCGTTGGCTCTTGGCGGGTGTCATCGTAGTTGGGCATGAAATTGACGGTATTTTTCTGGATATCGACAAGAATCTCCATCGCCAGCGGGGTGAGTCTGGCCTCGGTGTATCTCATGGCTGCTGGTGAGTCACCATCGATCGAACCGAAATTTCCCTGGCCATCAACCAGCGGATAACGCATATTGAAACTCTGAGCCATTCTAACAAGAGTTGGATAGATTACCTGTTCACCATGGGGATGGTAATTACCGGATGTATCGCCGGCTATCTTTGCACACTTACGATGGGAATGTCCCGGACTCAAATTAAGGTCGTTCATAGCAACCAATATTCTGCGGTTTGAGGGCTTTAAACCATCCCGGACATCCGGCAGAGCCCGATTTGTAATAACCGACATGGAATAATCGATATAGGAGCTTTTCATTTCCTCTTCGATAAATACCGAAATTATCTTTTCAGAACCCAGGGGCATATTAATTATCTCCTTTTCTCAACCTAAAATCTTCAATAGATTTTATCTTGACCAGAATTAAAATATTGTATTCTGGTTTGGTTTAACGCGCTTCGAAATCCTTTTATCCGTCAACCCATTGCCAAAACCGGGTGAACTTTAACCTAAGAATTAAAGCTACGAAAACTATAGTTATTATGAATTAATTATAGAATAATTTAGTATTTTATTCAAGAAAAAACTTCAAAGGTGTAACCCTGTAAGCCCTTATTGCACATGCGGATAGCGTTTTTAATTAGCGAGCCTTGTCTATCTCTTAAGTCTTTTTACTTTTCATTTCGCTGAGCGTGTAGTGGAATTCACGCAGAACAGCCTGGGCGATGTTGGTTAGATGGTCACCTATTTTCTCCAGATTGTTCAACATATCTATATATATTATCCCCTCCATCGGTTTGCATTCGCCTGTGTTCAACCTCTGGATTTGCGATTCGCGGAACTCTATAAACTGGCGGTTGATTTTATCCTCGCACGATAAAGCCTTTAATGCCTTATCCCTATTGTTATCTTGAATGGCGATTAAAATATTATCAGTCATTTCAGCTAATACGCCAAACATGGTTTTCAATTCTCCTTTAGCTGAATCGGGCAGTATCAGTTTTGCTCGCATAGAGCGTTCAGTGAGATCAACAATGTTTTCGGTATGGTCTCCGATACGCTCTATATCATTAACTGAATGTAACCATACTGGCAACTCATCTGATTGTTCTGGTTCAAGGTTACGTTGTGATATCTCAACTAAATAACGTGTGATTTCTCCCTGGAGATTATCAATAGCATCTTCCAATACGCCCACCCTTTCGAGGAGTTTTATGTCTTTTTTTAAAAATGCATTAAATGATGTATAAAGTGCTTCTTTCGCTAACTGCGCCATGCGCAAAACCTCTTTCCGAGCCTGAATTAAAGCCGCAGGTGGCGAGTTCAACAACCGCCTATCGAGATATTGCGGAGCGCCGTTGATCTCAGATTTAGCTTTCCTTGATAAAAAGATTGCCCCTTTTTCGAGATATTTTATCAGGGGTAGCATGACGGTAGTGTTTGCCACATTGAAAGTTGTGTGAGATACGGCGATGTATATCATTATATTCGTCGTGGAGATTTCCCCCGGCACAACAAAATAAATTATTTTCTGATATATCCCTAATATGACTAAAGGTAGCATATAAGTTACACCTATAACGTTGAACAACGTATGGGCTCTGGCTGTTCGTTTGGCGTTGATATTTGTATTGAAGGATGCTATTTCAGCGGTGATTGTGGTGCCGATGTTATCTCCCAGAACAAGTGGCACGGCCGCATTGAAATCTATAAGACCCTGGAATGCCAAAAGCTGTACTATGGCGATTGTTGCTGATGACGATTGAAGCATCATGGTGACTAATGCTCCAAACACAACCGCTAAAAGAGGCTTGTCACTGAGGCCTTGAAACATATTTAATATGGTAGTGCTTTCCCTTAAGGGATTAAAAGCCTCTTTCATAAATCCCAGGCCAAGGAAAAGCAGTCCTAATCCGATAAGAACCTGCCCTTTGCTTCTATATGTTTTGCCACGAGGGGTAAGTGTCAGGAAAAAACCAATGCCAACGGCTATTAACGCATAATCCCTTACGTTAACAACACCAACGAACGAGACAATCCAGGCGGTAAGTGTGGTACCGATGTTGGCGCCCATGACAACTCCAATAGCCTGGCGTAATGCCAGAAGGCCGGAATTAACAAGCCCAACAGTTATAACGGTCATACCACTTGAGGATTGAATAAGACCGGTTAATGCGGCTCCCAGAATTACAGCCATAATGGGATTTTTAGTCAGAAGTGTCAGGATGCGTTTTATCTTTTCGCCGGAAGTTGCCTTAAGACCATCCGACATAAGCCGCATCCCGAGAAGGAACATACCCAAACCACCGACTAAAAGAATGATTATATCTTTAACCAAAGATAAACGCCTTGATAAATAGCTGATTTAGCATTATTGAAAACATCAAACAAAAGAGGTTACCACATCACCTTTCAAAACTCTAGAATAATAACATCAAGGTTATGTTCTGTCAATTTGAAAATGTTTCTAACTCATATTTTTCATTCATATTTTTATTTCCATCTGATGATTTGCAACATTAGTATGTGTGAGCGCCAATTTTTTTGTAGGACCATTAGTCTTTCTTTTTTTAAATACTTTGCACAGGTTGATGATTAAGTGGCAATTTTATGATAGGTTATTTTCTCGTTTTATCAAGAGGGTGCGTGTGAGAACCTCGCATCTTATTGAAAAATACGGATTCTGGGGGGTGACAATTTTTGTGGCTATCCCTTTGCCTGTAACGGGTGCATACACCGGCACGGTGGCGGCCTGGCTTTTTGGACTGGATAGAAAAAAGTCTCTTTTGGCAGTGCTGGTGGGCGTATGTATTGCCGGGCTGGTAGTATCGTTTATAATATATTTTGGTGTTGAGGGATTAGAATTTTTTATAAAGAAAATCGAGTGAAAAAGTGATTTTGATTAAGTTTTTATATCTGAGTACAACTGATTATAAATATGGTTTAAAAACATAAAGTCGACCATTTCTTAGACCCTCTCTAATTAAACATTAACGTCTTAGCTTTTAAGAAGTTGTCTCATTTTAAAATAGAATAAACTATAATTATCGATTCTAAGTATGATGCTGTTATGACCTGACATTTTTTGTCTCTTGAAGACATCGCGAAGCATCTGTTTCCAATTGTGAGGATGGCAGGGGTAAGTGACGACTGTATCTGCTTAAAAACTTCATTTTCTCGAAAAAGTGACGAATTATAGATGTAGGAAAAGTGGTGTCTTCGCTTTAACCGAAAAGTAGAGTTATGCTTACAATTGTAGGAATGGCAGTAGTAGCTATAGCTGTAATTGGTGGTTTCATTATGGAAGGTGGCCATCTTCTGGTGCTCTTCCAGCCGGCCGAGTTTTTGATAATCGGTGGAGCATCAATAGGTATTATCCTTATATCGTTGCCAATGAAGGTAGTTAAGTTGATGATCGCTCAAATAATGGGCACACTTGGTTCACCGCCAAGTAAAGAATCCTATGTCCGCCTTCTTGTGATGCTGTATGAGATATTCCAAGCCGCCAGAAAAGATGGATTAGTGGCGATGGAGTCCCACGTTGAAAAACCAGATGAGAGTAAAATCTTGAAAAAATACCCGGAGTTTTTAGCCAACCACCATCTGCTATCCTTTTTTGTTGACACGATGAGACTTATTCTGACCGGTGGCGTGCCCGCACAGGATCTTGAGGCTTTAATAGATTCTGATATGGAAACCCATCATACCGAGGTTGCAAGACCGCCTAATGCCTTGTCTAAACTTGGTGATTCTTTACCCGGCCTTGGTATTGTGGCAGCCGTCCTGGGTGTGGTTATCACCATGGGGGCAATAGGTGGTCCACCGGAGGAGATAGGTCATAAAGTCGGAGCTGCCCTTGTAGGCACATTTCTCGGGATTTTGTTATCATACGGCTTCGTACAACCTCTGGCCACCAATATGGAAAACATGAATGTTGAAAGATCCAAATATTATATGGTAATCAAACAAGCATTATTGGGGTTTCATAAAGGCATGGCGCCATCGATTGCTGTCGAGTTCGCTCGTCGTTCAATCCCCTCGGATGTGCGTCCTGGATTTATCGAGCTTGAGGATGCTTGCAAGGCGACAAGGGAAAAAAGCTAAATATCCGGAGACTCTGAAGAATGACCGATGATGAAGAAAAACGTCAACCTATAATAATTATAAAGAAAAAAGGTGAACACGGCGGTCATCATGGTGGTGCCTGGAAAGTTGCTTATGCTGATTTCGTTACGGCCATGATGGCATTTTTCCTGGTGATGTGGCTGGTCAGCCAGGATGAGGTTGTCAAGTTCAATGTGGCTGGTTGGTTTAACGACCCTATCAATTGGGGAAAATCAAAGTCGGGCAGTCAATCGATTCTTAAAGGCAGTGGGTCAATTTTTGATAAACAACATCATATTCCCTCCAGCGGACCGATAAATGAACAACAGGCAAAGGAAATATTAAAGGAGGCTGGTGAACGCATAAAAACCGCTTTAAATCAGTTTCCTGACTTTGAATTGACAAAGGAACATATCGAGATAGAAATGACCGATGAGGGGCTAAGGATTCAACTTATTGAGGCCTCACTTAAAAGCGGGGATTCGACATATTTTTTTGATTTAGGAAGCTCAAAACTATCCGACCAGGGAAAAACTATCTTATCTGCTATCGCCAATGAATTGGGGAGGCTTAGTAACAAAATCGTCATAGAAGGGCACACTGATAGTCGACGCTATATATATAATACCAGATACTCAAACTGGGAGCTATCTGCTGATCGTGCCAACAGTGCCCGCAGGCTTTTAGAGGAAAAAGGCGTAAGAGGGGAGCAGGTAGAAGAGATAAGAGGGTGTGCCGATAATAACTTAAGAATCAAAGAAAACCCGTTTGACGCCAGAAACAGGCGCATCACAATTCTAGTTTTAAGCGAATTCTCCAAGCCCACTGATGAAGAAAAGCAGACGCAGGAGGCGATTGGAGATACAGTGGTAAGGGAAATAAGCGGGAATTTTTAAAATCAAATTTAGATTATTTATTCAATAACAATGTAGGTAATAGATAAGAGTTATTTCAACCTTTCTTTGATTTAACATTACTCAGGATATTTTAATCTTTCATTTTATCGTTTTTTTCCCTAAGTAAAAACGGGAACGCTTCCGCACTCCCGTTAATTTAAATTACGAATATGTATTTTTATTCTTTTTTTCCCTTTTCGGTTTTTCGTTCCTCTGTTTTCTTCTCTGAGATTACCTCAGGCTCAGCCTCCTCATCTATCTTGGCCTCTTCAGGAGCAATTTCCCCTTCCTCTGCTGTTTCTGTTACCGTTTCTTTGACCAGTACTGGCGGAATTACATTAACAATGGTTTTATCGGGGTCATCAAGAAATTCTATACCTGGTAAGTCGATGTCCTTGACACGAATGGAATCATGTATGTTTAGATTGTCTATATTGATATCGATGGCTTCGGGGATACTGTCAGGAAGGCATGACACCTCAAGTTCTCTCAAGCTCCATTGGAGGATACCGCCATAGGACTTAACACCTATTGCCGTGCCATGAAGGCGAACCAGAACCGACAGGTGAATCTTCTGTTCCATGGAGATGTTCTGGAAATCGATATGGATGATATTGCCGAATACAGGGTCATATTGAATGTCTCTTATTAAAGATTTCTTATCGGATAATTTACCGTCGATTTTAAGATTTACCAGGACGTTCTCGCCGTGTAAACCATGGTAAATCGTATGGAAATGCTGATAGTCTATCTCCAGTGCTATCGGCTTCTGGTCTTTGCCATATACAACAGCCGGGATTTTTTGAGCCGCTCTCAGTTTTCGGGCTACTTCTTTGCCGGATTTCGTCCTCGACACAGCCTCTATTAAAACCTCTTTCATTATCTTACTCCTTTATATTTTCAATCGTTTAGTCTCAATATCAGTTTCCCGGTGCTTTCGCCTGATTGCTGATAGATATGGGCATCGGTAATATTATCTAAACCGTAAACACGATTTATCTCTGGACGTATGAGACCTTCATCATACAACTTGAAAAGTTCATCTATCACCATTTTTATTTCTTTCGTATTTTTTAATAGTCTGTTTAATGCCAGGCCAAAAAGGCCATGATTGTTCTGTATCAGATCCAATGTTTTTATTTTTGGAATAGTCATATATTTCCATAAAAGCCTAAATATGTTTTTCCTTCCCCCGGCGACCAAATCGGTCACACCATAACAAATTATCCGTCCGCCCGGAGACAGCAATCGCAAGTTTTTTTTAAAAGTTGGGCCACCAACCGGATCGAGAACCATATCTACGCCATGGCCACCTGTAATTTTATTAACCGCATCTGCAAAATTCTCTTTTTTATAGTTAATTGGGTGGTGAACGCCCTGTTTTATGAGGTAACCGATTTTTGAATCAGACGATGTTGTCCCGAATATTTCCGCATTCTTTGTTAACGCAAGTTGAACTGCGGCAGTACCCACACCCCCAGCACAGGAGTGAATCAGAACTGATTCCTTTTGCCTTAAGTTGCCAAGCCTGAATAGTGAATAATAGGCGGTGAGATAATTGACCGGAATGGCTGCTGCTTGCTCAAAACTCATGCTATTGGGGATTGGAAATAGTTGGTCTTCCTTTACCGCGATATATTGAGCCTGTGCCCCAAAAAGTGTCAACCCCAGAACCTTATCAGATGGCTTTATGTGGGTGGTCTTTTGGGTTTTTTCAACTGTACCGGCAAACTCATAACCCGGGACAAATGGAAATTTTGGGGCATCGGGATAAAGACCGCTTCTAGCAATAACATCGGCGTAATTAATACCCGCAGCGTGAACCCTAACAAGGGCCTGGTTATCCATTAATTGAGGCAAGAGTTTTTCCTTTACCTGAACAACACCGGGCCCACCAGGTTTGGTGATAAAAACAGCTAACATTGTCAAAGATCAATCAAACAGGGTCGAGACCGACCGTTCTGCATGTATTCTCAAGATGGCCTCGCCAAGCAGTTCGGCCACCGAAAGGATTACGAATTTATCTGGAAGATTTTTGGATTTCTGGTCTAACGTATCGGTAATATAAATTTTCGTAATCGGGCTTTTCACCAGTTTCTCAATTGCGTCATCGGATAAGACACCATGGGTACAGCAGGCTATTATCGATTTTGCTCCATTTTGAGCCAGTGCCTCAGCTGCCTTTATCAGGGTGCCGGCAGTATCGACCATATCGTCTCTGATAATGACATTTTTATTCTTTACGTCACCGATGATATTCATCACCTCTGATTGATTTGGTTGAGGGCGACGTTTATCTATTATAGCTAATGTAGTGTTGAGCTTGGTGGCAAATGCCCTGGCGATCTTAATCGAGCCAACATCAGGACAGACTACTACTACGTTGTCCAGGCCAGCTTTCAAAAAATGGCGGTTAAATATACGGGCGGAGTACAGGTGATCAGAGGGAACATCAAAAAATCCCTGAATCTGAGAGGCATGTAGGTCCATTAAAATTACTCTGTCGGCACCGGAGGTAGTTATCATATTGGCAATAAGCTTTGAGACAATAGAGACACGTGGTTGGTCTTTGCGGTCGGCACGGGCATATCCAAAATAAGGGATAACCGCAGTGATCCGACGGGCTGAGGCTCGTCGGGCAGCGTCTATCATGATTAAAAGCTCAAGGAGATTATCAGATGGTGTATTAGTGGATTGGATTATGAAGACATCCATACCACGGATATTCTCATCTATCTTAACGAAAATCTCGTTGTCGGAAAATCGTGTGACCACGCAGGCGGAGATTGGTTGATGAATATAGCTGGCGATTTTGTTTGCTAAAGGTCGATTTGAATTCCCTGAAAAAATTCTTATTTCGTCAGGCACGTTAAACCTCGTTTTTAAAATTGACCTAAACTGGGGCGCCAGGATTCGAACCTGGGAATGCCAGCTCCAAAGGCTGGTGACTTACCACTTGTCGACGCCCCATGTTACTAAGGGTAAAGATAATAAAACAATTTGAATAATTGTCAAGGATAAACAAGGAGTAGTTTCACTATAGATCTATCGGCAAAAATTGAAATTTTTACGCTTGACAAGCAATTTAATTTTATGATAGTAAAATGCTTTCAGAATGAAATTATATCTGGGATTGGTCACCGGTGAAATTTTTCCCGGTAAAGCTGTTGGTTATAGTGAGGAAACGTTTGGAGAGGTTATATTATACTGCTCGAAAAAGTTTCATCATGAGATACTGACCGACCCGGTGTATTTTGGAAGGATTGTTGTTTCCGACTCGCCCGCCGTAGACAATCGCCAACCCATGTTTTGGGAAATAGAGTCGTATTCGCCTCATCTTAACGGTTTGGTTATCCTTGGGAAATTAAGAAAAATTCCTCTCCAGAACAAATCCGATGATTTAAAAGAATATTTAGCCGTAAACTCAATCACTGGTTTTAAACCAGAGCAACCTGAAAAACTCAAGATGGTGTTGCAGAAACGTGGCCTGGTTTTTGGTGCTATATCTTTTAGCCCAAACAAGGTGAAAAAAATGTTATCAAGAGGGGGTTTTTCGAAAAGGACATTCAACAAGGTAAAGGACCCGATTAAAGCCTTATCGACACCGCTTGAATTCTATTGGGATTTTAACGGTAATCATATTGAAAAGAGATATATCGTTGTAGCATATGATCTTGGTTTACCATATTCGATATTGCGTAATTTGAGCCGTTTTGGTTGCGATATAAGAGTGGTTCCGGCAGACGTCCCCCCGGAGGAGGTAATAGCCCTCAAACCTGAGGGTATCCTTCTGGCAGGAGGACCGGGGAATCCCGATGATATGGGCTACGCCGTGAACAACATCGCCCGCCTGTTAGGCCTTCGGCCGATACTGGCTACCGGACTGGGACATAACCTTTTGGCTCTCTCAATCGGTGCCAAACTCGAACGCTTAAAAAATCCACATTTCGGAAGCGATATTAAGGTTGAAAGGGAAACATGGTGCAATGGCATTCCCGGGAAAAACGGATACAGAACAAACCAAACTCACGGTATCGGTGTTAACAGGCTTTCGGTGGAACAGGCTGGCTTTAAGGTGACGCTTGTCAACCCCGAGGATGGTAGCGTTGAGGGATATGACAATGAGGATTACCTTGTCCAATCGTATGCTTTCTCATTAGGCAAACGTGATTATTTCACATCATCATGTATCAGGCGGTTTATCGATTGTATGGAATCTCACCGGGCCAGAAGAAATTAAATTTTCAACACAAATTAGATATTATTGAAGAAAAATGAAAATAGATACATTATAAAAGTATTTTGTGATTGGCAGATGTCCTCATCTGCTTTCAGTTTTATAGATTATTCTTGATCTTCTTCAGCCACTTTGCCTACATATGCAAGCACATAGTTGCCTGTATCTAAAAAGTGCTGGGTTACCCACTGAACATCTTCAACAGTCACGTTGTCAATCCGCTCTTTGTAACCATCATCGTAATCGTAATCCTCAATGATAAATTCGTAGTAGGCCATATTGAAGGCCTGGTTGATACAGCTCATATTACGCATCAGCATCGAGCCCCACAAGGAGTTGCGGGCTTTATCGAGTTCATTCTGCTCTATGGTTTCAGATTTGAGTTTTTCAATTTCAGCGATAATTCCGTTTTTAGCGATTTCGAAATTTTCATAGCCGGTTCCCATGGAGCAGACATACCAGCCGAATTGTCCTAAGAAACGGACGCCTGCGCCCACCGAATAGGCAAGGCCCTGTTTTTCGCGAAGGTTTAATTTTAACCTTGATGAAAGTATCTCCACTGCCAGAGCGATTGCCGGTGCATAATCAGATGACAGTCCGGGTACGATATTCCCCAGGTAAATATAAACCTGTTCTTTTTCCATCGGTCGTTGCGTTTTTATAATCCCCGTTGTCTTGCTTGCTGGTGGCATTACAGGACTTTTTATGTTGTATGGCGACATCTTGCCAAACTTTTTCTTAATCCATTTCAGTACAGTCTTGGGCTTGACGTTGGAGACTACCGCCATAATCAGATTGCCAGGAGCATAATATCTTTTATGGTGAAGCATCAGGTCGTCGCGTGTAAATCCAGCAACACTCTGACGTGTGCCAAGCACCTTTGTGCTTAAGGGATGGTTATTAAACAGCTTTGAATAGTAAAGGTTTCTGCACACCTGATAGGTTGAGCCTGATTCCATTCCCAGTATCCCCATTACTTTATGCCTGGTTTTTTCCAGCTCATCCTCGGGGAAAATGGGATTGGCGATAATTTCATATAATATCTTGATTCCCTTTTTAGCGTATTCATCGATCGTTTCAAACCTGACGAAGCTGAAAGCCCTCCAGGTATACCTGTCATCATAGGGTATGTATGGCGAATCATTGGTTTTAATCTGGGCACCGATATCATCAAGTTCAGCCTGTATTTCATCAGCTGTCTTATCCTTGGTGCCCTTGACAAGCATGCGGTTGACAAAATCAGTAATTCCCTCCTGACCCGGCTTTTCCCAGGCGGCTCGATTTTTACCTAATATGTCTATTGCAAAGACACGTGAGTCCGGGTTGTGCTTGATTATAACCGTAAGGCCATTGGGTAAAACCTCATGAATGTATTCTGGAGAGTTATCAGCCATTAATTGATGTCCGAACACTATGGTTGTCGCTATCACAGTTATTAAAATGATAATTTTATGCATTTAATTTTCCTCCTGAATTGGTGGGACCATAGCCATTGCCAGATACTTCCGCTGACTAAAGTATTTTCCAGCCGCTTTTTGGATGTCTTGAGGTTTCACCCGACTTAAATTTTGCACGTATCTTAAGATGAAGTTATAGCCACAATTGACTAACTTTGGTGCCTGAATCACACCGTAATAATGAAGTTTTTCCTCGAGATATATCTGGTCTGTTTTATTTTTGACCACTATTCTCTTTAACTGTTTTTTATCAATCGGCAGGTTGCTTGCATCGGTAAAAAAACGGCTGACTAGTGTCACGATCCGTTCAACTTTACGGGGGTCATTGGTATTGGCCGAAAAATGCAGTAGTGAAAAATCATGCTGGGTTTCTAAATATATAGACATGGAGGTTATAAGGGGATCGTCACCTTTGGTAAGAACCTTGTATAAGGGCGAGGTTTCACCAGCATCCAATATCTGGCAGAGAACATCGATGCTGTAATAATCGGGGTCTTCGTAACGGGGAGCAGGGAAAACTATATGGACATATGTTACATCGGTAGGGAATTCCTTGATATATATTTTTTTGCTATATGGAGGATTAATCTTGTATGTAGGTTGTTTGGGAAGTTTCCCTGGCGGATAAATGCCATAATATTTATCAATAAGCCTTGCGAACGCGTCAGCCTGAAAGTCACCTATGAATAGGGCAATCATGTTATTTGGCACATACCTTTCCTTGTAATACGCCCAAACCTTTTCTCTGGGAATGGAGGCGATGATATCCTTATATCCCAGGACCGTCTGAGTATACGGAGTGCCTTGATAAATTAAGGAATCAAAGAACATTTCGGCTCGGTATTCAGGGTCATCGTTGTTCATCTTGATTTCCTCGATAACGATTTTACGCTCTTTGGGAAATTCCTCTTCGGGCAGTGTGGAATTAAAAAGCTGATCGGCCTGGGCATCCAGAGCATATTCGACAAACTTCGAGGGGATAACAAAAAGATATCCCGTGAGGTCTTTGCGTGTAAAAGCATTGATATAGCCACCATGTTCTTTAAAACCTTCGTTGAGCTCCAAACGGCTGCGGTTTTTTGTGCCGTTAAAAAGCAGGTGCTCTAAAAAATGAGTGAAACCGTTATTCGACTGGTCCTCAAATTTGCTTCCAGCGCGAACACAAACTATGGATGATACCATGGCAGTAGAGTGATTTTCCTTCAAGATAACCACCATACCATTATCCAGTGTTAATTGCACTGTTTTGCCTGCCTGAAGCTGTAAATAGAAAATCATAAGCATGATAATTGATATCAATAGGTATTTTCTCATCGTTCCTCCATTTAATTTTCAAAAATATTTTAAGTAACGATAAAAACCTTGATACATTAATGTCAAGATATTTATGGAATCAAAAAATTTAAGATAGTATTATAGCCAAAATAAACTTGACTAAAAGATAATAGTTATTTTTTATTCATATATGAATATCACCATTTTCAAAGTAGGTAAGTAAATATCGAAATCAATGTAAATAAATTTGAGGAGGCTTTAGTGAAAAACACTTCCAGGATTTTTTTAATCATAGCATTTCTTTTTGGCACTATTCTGATTCTATATACGAGTTGTGGTAATAATAGCACGGAACCTGCACCATGTTACAGTATAACGGTTGAAACAAACGGTTCAGGCACGGTTGATATACAACCTGATTCCGGCTGTTATCATAGTGGAACAAACGTTACTCTAACCGCCACTGCTGATGCCGGATGGAATTTTGATAATTGGTCCGGTGATATAACAGGTGAGGATAATCCCCTGATTGTAACCATAAGCGATACCGATATATCGGTTACTGCGGATTTTTCAGAAGC
>NATP01000007.1 GCA_002085375.1 candidate division Zixibacteria bacterium 4484_95
CCCTTGTCTGGCCAGCAGTGTTGATGTATAAGGTGCTTGAGCTGATGGGAATGTAGACAAGTTATTGGAGGATGTGAGGGAATGATGTAGGTCGGATTCCGCAGAAACCCGACAAAATGAATACAAAATAATCAAACACATGACCTACCAAATCCGCCAACTTAATATAAACGACCACGAAGAGCTATTACAGCTCTGGCAACGTTGTGAACTATCCCACCGGCCTAAAGGGCGGGATTCATATGAGAAGATGGCAAAAGAGTTCAAGCGCCACGAGACCTGTATCCTGGGCATGTTCGATGACGATAAAATGATTGGCTCGGTTATCGGAAGCTCTGATGGTCGCAAGGGATGGATAAATCGGTTGGCGATAGATCCGGATTACCGTGGTCAGGGATTGGCCGGTAAATTGATAGAAGAATGTGAGGATTTCCTGCATAATCTCGGGATTAAGGTGATAGCAGCACTTATTGAGGGTGACAACGATCCATCGTTTAGGGCTTTTAAAAAAGCAGGATACATATTTGCCGATAATATCGCTTATTGCTCCAAACGCACCTCGCCTGAGGATTGATGTTGATATAATTATTAATATTTATATAATAATATATGATGTACCGGGTTTTTAAACCCTGACCCGTAAAAATAAACAATCGATTGAATCGATGTACGTAAAACAAAAAGGATGATTTATGAGGAAACCCGATGAAAATCTTAAAAGCATAAATATAAAGACTCCACTTATTGTTAACCTGCCTGATGAATATACAGAGCACTTTGAGATTTTAAATAAATCTCAGACCGCCACCATGCGATCCGGCCTGGTAACACTTCAACCCGGCCAAGATGTCGGCTCACATAACACCGAAAACTACGAGGAGCTTATAATTGTGCTTGAGGGTAATGGAGAATTGAAAACAGATAGTATCGGTAGAAGGAAGATTTCAAAACAACAGGTAGCATTCAATCCTCCACATACACAACATAATGTTTATAACACTGGTTCAAAGCCACTGCGTTATATTTATATAGTAGCTAAGGTTTAGTAACTGTACGAAATATTAAAACACTTTAATCTTAGCCAGTCAAACTTAATAACGGAGATAAAAAATTATGGGACTTTTTAAAAATCTGTTTAACAGACCTCCAAAACCAGGGAAACCTCGCCCGGTTACCGATGAAACCTTCGAGCAAGAGGTTTTAGCCTCTGATATTCCAGCCGTGGTCGATTTCTGGTCTCTTCGATGCCCACCCTGTCAGGTCATGGGAGGTCTATTAGATGAAATTGGGGTGAACATATTCAAAATGAACGTTGATCAGAACCCAAGAACCGCCATGCAATACCAGATACATAGTATTCCCACAGTCATTTTATTCCGCAAGGGGAAAACTGTGGACCGGATAGTAGGACTTTTACCACTGAACCCTTTAAGACGAAAAATTGAAAAACTCGCTCAATAATACAATAATCGTAAAGCATTCAATGGAACCCGTCCGGGTACTGAATTAACCAGATGGAGCAGGATTTTACATATACAACACTTGGCCGAACCGGTCTTAAAGCGTTTCGGCTTGGGCTTTCTGCCACCTACCGTCCTGGCAAGAAGGCGATTTATAAAGCTATCGATGAGGGAATTAATTTTTTCTTCTGGTTTGGTTTTGATACGCAGATGACCAAAGTGTTAAAAGATGTAATAAAAAATCACCGAGAGGATTTCATTATAACTACCGGCTCATATAACCTGCTCATAGGCCATCCAAATCTACGAAAAACACTCGAGAAAAGGCTTCGCAAACTCAAAACTGACTATATCGATATATTCTATCACCTTGGCGTTCTAAAGGAGGGTGATTTTAACGAGAGTATATTGGAGGAGTTTCAACGTTTCCGTGAAGAGGGCAAAATCCGTTTTTATGGTATCTCTACACATAATCGAAAATTTGCCGGACAGCTTGCTCAAAAAGGTGAGCCTGACGTTATCATGATGCGTTACAATGCTGCGCATCGTGGCGCTGAACAGGACATATTCCCCTATCTTAAATATTCAAACTCCGGTATTGTCAGCTACACTGCCACCCGCTGGAGATATCTTTTAAGACAACCGAAGGGATGGCCCAAAGATGGACGGATACCCAATGCGGGTATGTGTTATCGTTTTGTACTTTCCAATCCTTATATTCATGTTTGCCTAACAGCCCCCACCAACATAAAACAGCTAACAGAGAACATCTCCGCCATCCGTGAAGGCCCTCTCAAAGAAGATGATATGGAGTTTATGTATGAATTCGGCGATGCTGTATACAATGCTTCTAAAAAAGGTCTCGGCAGAATATTCTAAAATCAATCTAAATGTCGATTCCTCAATTGCTATATAGATATTATTTAAATCTGATTTTCTAGTTATCTTGTTTATTATAATTTAAGGCTAAGATACTTTTTAGAAATCGCTTTCTTACCGAAGTGGATCATTTAGGATTCAAGGGCTTTGCGAACGAATCAGGATAAGTTTTTTCCCTTTATGTTTAATCTCAAATTTTTTTGCAAACGACTGCCTAATGCGAGTCAGGGTTACTTTCACACTTCCAGTGCTGGAATCGATAAGCGAGGCAAACCAGCAAAAATCTTTACGCTTCTCTGGATTTTCAAGCCAGTTAATAGCAATTTTGCGTTTCTTTTCACCGCGAAACTCTCTTTTGGCAAATAACACAAGTTCATCAAGTATAATTCGAGCCTGGTGCTGTGTATTTTCCCTGGAGTACTCCTGACCACAATATTCATCACCGGCACTTTTAAAAATTGCCGGTATAACACAATTGCCAGGGTCAAGCTCTTCAAATGATTCCGCAACCTTATAATTATTGAAATTCCATCGCCTTTTTACCTCGGCAAATATCTTGGTAAGCTCACTGTCTATGTTTTTTTGAATTGCCTTTAAAAGTTCCGGTCCTCCTGGTGTTGAGGTAAACCTTCCTATCAGATTAAAAATCCCATATTCCAAATCTTCTAAAAGACCATCATCAAGCTTCTTCCCATCAGCTGCAAAGACCTTAGCCCCTAATTCCTTCAGGAATGTTCTTAAAGATGTAAGCGAGGCTCTATTGCCCTGGCAAAACTCCTTAATACATATGACAAAGCTATCACCCTGTTGCTCAAGCCAGCTATGTATCCTCGATCTAATCTTATCCTCTAAAGGCAAGGTCTTTTCCATGATTACCTCCCTGTCATTAATAAGGTATATTTAACCGCCTTGCCTTGGATTAAATGAGATATCTATTTCTCTATCTTTTTGATATTTTACACCACCGCCAATTCTTTCAATGTTCCTGTCATCTCCCACTTCCCCTATGCCCGTATTAACAACATCCTTAGTAGGACAATAAGGTTGTAAGGATTGGAATGAAAACGTGGCGAAAAGCCCAATAATCAATCCCACAATTATTATCTTTAATGCATCCATAGTCTTTTACCTCCTCTTAAAAAATAAAAATGCCTTTTTATCTATTCAAGCCTCTTATTAACTTTATTGTTCCTCTATTTTTGATAAAACCTTTTCTTTATATGGAGCATATTCCCTAAGATTACTTAATGACTCATCTTTTTTTAAGAACGTTACTATGTCATCCCTCTCCAGCCAATCAGGATAATTATTAAGAATCTTATCAATCCATTTTTGTGCTTCTTCAAGCTCACCTCTTCGAGCATACCAACCAGCCAGATTGCACATTGGAAATATTTCTTTCTTATCAATAAAATGCGCAACCAGATACATTGCTTTACTGAATTCGTCATGCCCTTCATTGTGAGCAATAAGACCCATATTACCTATGGCGACCATCGTATAATATGCATTATTTTTCTCTACAGCAATCTCCATAAGTATACTACCAAACTTTTTTGCCTTTTCATAACTACCAAACGGCTTATCCAACATATCTAAAGCCATTTGTAAATTTAAAAACATCAGTTCCTTCGGATGCTTATCTAATTCCTCTTCAAGACGTTTCCGGGCTTCCTCAAGGCGCTCTTCATTTATTAATTTACTTATCTCTTTGCCCACCTTCTCTGCATATGGTGAATCCTTAGCTTCTTTTCTCTCCTTTTGGTCTGAAAGCTGAATATCGATAGTGCGCTGGGCTAACTCAACCCGAAGGGCTCTTACTCTTTCATCAAGCACATCAGACGCATTTTTATTATATTTTTTCCTAATATTAGAGTTAAAGTTCTTTCTTGTTTGAGACATATACTTTCCTCTATTAAAGCATAAAAGTTAACACTTTTTCAGCCTTTTTCTCGAATTTCATAAAACCTTTCCCTCTACACAAGAATTCACCACATTAAACATTTCATATAATTGCCTTATCAACCCGATTCTGATGAAACTCAAACTCCAGAACGACAGGATTCAGTGAGATTATGAAAAAATTCTTTTCAAAGGTTGTAGAGCCTCAATCCGTATCTTAAGACATCAGCACCAATCCTTTTATTTATTATATTGCAAAAAAGGTATAAAAACAAGCATAAAAATTAATTATTTTCTAAAAAGTAAAATTTATATTTAACCACCTCATAACAAATTATGACATAAAATCCATTAAAATAATTTTTAAACATGAAGATCTGTTAACATAAAGTCTATTGTGAATGTAAAAATGAATAAACGCAAAAATACTCTAAAAATTCATGTTATGCTTAAAACAATAACAAGGAGGTTGATATGGAAAAAATAACTTACAACTGTAAATTCCAACACAACGGACCAAATTATAAGGAGTTTAAAATGGCGAGAAAGATTTTAAGTTACATCATAATAATTGCTGTTCTTTCTACAGCCAGTTTGGAGGCTGAGACTATAAAATCAATGCCCATGCAAAATCATATGATTTTAACCGGTGCAGAGACTTATCCTCATGCTTCAGGTTACCCACTCAACCCCGGTGTTATTACGCAGTCTCCTGGCATAATCATTGGTACAACCTGGTATGACTATCAGACCAATGGTTCCACCGGTAACCGGATCGCCTTGACCGATAGCAACACCATTTACGTTTCCTGGATGAATGCCTATACCTGGCCAACGCCCCCTCGACATGTTTTTCATAACTATCGTGATGCTAACGGTAATTGGAACTTTGATATGGGCTTGAAAGTCGATGAACGCCCTGATAATTCAGCCTCCGCTGGTTACACAACTCTTGATATCTATCAGGGTTACCGTGGGGCTATCGATTACCATTACAGCACTGCTACATCCTATATAACTAGGCTGGCAGTTGACAATGCCGATTATCCCGGTTGGGGATATTTCCAACGCTATAACGTTTATGTCGGTGCTATATGGCCCTACATAGCCATTGACAGGAACAACAGGATTCACATAGTGATAACTGAACCTGCCGATAACGCAGAAGACCCGCATCAGGTATTTTATGTCCGGTCAGCTGACGGTGGTGAAACATGGACAACAGGAGTAATAGTCGACACACTTATGACTATAAGCACAGTCATAGACGCTTCACCAGTATCGGACAAGGTAATCATCGCTTATACTCATCCTACTGATTATGAAACTCAGTGGCATAATGATATTATGTATATCCTTTCCGAGGATGGGATAAGTTGGGATTTTCGCTATGGCAAGGTAAACATTACTAATTATCTCCAGGATAATGACTCGCTCTGGGCTTATACCGATATGGATGTCATCTTCGATTACAACGACAATTTCCATCTTATCTGGAATGCCCAAACTATAGACTCTGATGGCTACATACAATGGAATACCCGTCTGTTCCACTACAACAGTGCAACCGAGGAGATAAACCTGATACATATGTGGCCCCTTGAAGATGTCTGGATCGTTGG
Organism: candidate division Zixibacteria bacterium 4484_95; assembly: GCA_002085375.1. Taxonomy (GTDB): domain Bacteria; phylum Zixibacteria; class MSB-5A5; order UBA10806; family 4484-95; genus 4484-95. The sequence goes on from NATP01000007.1 coordinate 5,864, forward strand.
ATGTGATTGTGGTGCCTGGAATCGACCTATATGTAAAATGAATATGGGTGTCCAGGAAGGCACCAATATTCTATTTACCACCTGGACTCAATTCGACACCACTGATTGCTCACAGGGTGGTTATGCCAACGGTGAATTATATATGTCATACACCTCAGATGGAATAAGCTGGGAAGAGCCTGTAAATCTTACCAATTCCCATACTGATGATTGTTTTCCTGAAGAATGCGATAGCGACCACTGGTCATCTTTAGCTGATGTTGCCCATGAAAATCTCCACATAATGTATATCAACGATAAGGATGCCGGCGGTATTCCTCAAACCGAAGGCGCGCCTACTGAAAGTCCGGTGATGTATTTAGAAATACCAGCCCTTTATGAAGAAGGTGGTGCAATTGTGGGCATTGTTACTACCAACGAGAATACACCAATCGAGGGAGCATTCGTTAGGGTCTTACTAGATGGAAATCAAATAGAAACAGACTCCACCGGCACTAACGGCAGGTATGGTTTCTTCTGTCTTTCTGAAGATAGTTATACTCTTGAGGTTACAAAAACCGGTTATATACCAGCATTAGTCGAGAATGTCGAGGTGACAAACTATTGGACTAAAATTCTTGATATTGATCTTGTATCTACCGGTGTCGATGAGGAGACAGCTCTTCCAGAAAGATTCAACCTTGGCCAGAACTATCCTAATCCCTTTAATGAAAAAACGACTATCTCGTTTGAGTTAAAAATACCCTCACAGGTGTTGCTCGAAGTATTCGATATTACCGGTGCCAAAATAATAACCCTCGTTGATGAATATATGCCCGCTGGTTCTCACTTAGTCACATGGGAGGCTTGTGATTTTGCCTCAGGTGTTTACTACTACAGGTTGAAGGCAAGCGATTATTCCGATGTAAAACAGGCAGTGTTGCTTAAATAAAAGGGGGATATATAAAAAGGGCTCCCGTATTAAGAGATAGCGGGAGCCCGATGTATATTAAATTCTAACACCCCTGATAAAATAATAAACATAGAGATTATCAATCTCTTCAAATGAGTTATATCCATTCCAAGAAAGTGTAAAATCTAAAACCACTTTGTTCAGATCCCTGTATTAAGGGAATAATATTATTTGGTGATTGCATAATGCTAACTTAAAGTAATACTTGATATGAATCATATAACATGCTCATTATCAATATAACAATCGTTATTCAGGGGTTATTTTCCTTAAGTGTTAATTTTTAAATAAAAGAAGAGGACTTATTCAGTAATCTTGGGTGTTATAAACACCATCAGATCGGTTTTATTTTCGTTTATTGTTTTATTCTTAAATAGATAACCTAAAATCGGTATATCTCCCAGAAGCCATATCTTTGATTCGTTCTCTATCTTCCCCTCCTTATACAACCCACCAATAACAACCGTTTCACCATCTGTGACAACGACCTCGGTTTCCACTGATCGTTTGGTGGTGATAGGCTGTTGATTGGTCTGAGGACCTACCCAACCCGTTATCTCTTCAACCATCGGTTGACAAACCAGACTGATCCGTCCCTTTTCATTAATACTCGGTGTGACTTTCAAAGTAATCCCCACCTCTTTGTATTCATAAGTAACAATATCTTGGACAACCGCCCCCTCTGAAAATCTATTTATAGTTTGAATAGGGATGGTTGTAGTAACACTTATAGTAGCCTCTTTGCCATCAGAGGTCGTTACCGAGGGGTCGGACAAAAGCCTGCTTCTACCGCTGTCGTGAAGAAAGTTTAACACGGCCTTCAACTCAGCTACTGTAAGAGTGCCATAGACGAATGAACCCTCTTTGGGTGGCCATGGTGAGTATGCAGAATAAATCTCGTTGGTGGTGGTTTCATTTTCATCTTCACCAAAAGGATCAGCACCGGTCAATTTAGATTCAACCATTTTATTCCAGTCTATACCGAGACTCTGTTCGCCAGAAATATTCGTCTCAATAAATTTTACAGAGATAGCAATCTGTTTGGGCTGGACATCGATCTTAGAAATAACATCTCTTACCAATTCATGCTTCTCCGGAGTATCGGTTATCAAAATAAAGCGCGCTGATTTTCCGCCACCCTGACCATCAGCACTATTGGGATAAAGAATCTTGATTTTCGCCTCTTGTGAAAGTATCTCCCTGATGCCCTCAACAAAACCTGTGGCATCGGCATATTTCAAATGATAAACCCGTGATACAAGTCCCTCATGAATTTCAGACGAGCGCTTGGTCACTACCACAACCTGGCCTGATATATAATAGGTATTGCCTGAGGCACTTAATATAGCGTCAAGGGCATCCTCAACGGTTACGTCATTCAAATTCACCCATACAGGTTCCTCATTCAGATTAGAAACAACTAAATTAAAACCAGCTCGGCGCGATATCAGGTTTAAAGCTGCCGAGACCTGGCCCTCCTCCAAAAATAGATTTATGTTTTTACTCAACCAGGCTGGTTTCCCAAGTATCTCTTTTTCAATGCTTTTATGTTCATATGTTCTTAAAAAGGAGATAACAAGGCTGCTATCAGATTCAGTGAAACTATATGAGGCCTCATCCTCATATTCGATGATCATCCTGATGCTATTGTTTTTGTCGAAGACCGGCTGAAGGCTAATTCTTCTAATCGGAGGCAGATACTCAAAAGAAGAAAGATTTTCCGGTATCTCAGCTTTGTAAATATCAATAGCTAACCTTGTCGGGTTAAGCATACCAAAGCTCGAATATTCCAGCTTCCCCGAACCAGATATCGATACGTCAGATGTTCTGGCGCCATAATATATTTTTATATCTCTGATTCTGTAACCATCGCCAGCTGTTGCTACCGCATTTAGCAGTAAAAAAATTATTATGGCAATCTTTTTATTCAATTAGAATCCCTCAGGTTTAATTTTTTAACAACTCCAGCATTTTTGATTTTAACATAATCCATCCGTATTAAAAGTACTTTCCAGTCGTTAATTTCATCGCCCTCTTGCACAACCTTGTTGTCGATAATGGCATAATTTATACCTTCTTTGTTGTATGAGATACCCGTTAGACTTGGTATGCCATTCACTTTATTTATCGGATTCCCATCAGAATTTTCAACAATATTTTCTTTATACCCAAAAGGGTTTCTCCCCCAACTCTTCGGGAGATTAAAAGCTGTTCCTAATGAAACCTTTTCTTTATAGTCCTGAGTTATCCCGTCCTGGGAAGGCTTATTTTTCTCCTTATCGGGAATATGGTTATCTCGCAAGAAATGAAAATTAATTCCATAAGCAACTGCTACAACAAACACTACATAGATAGCATATTTTCTAAATTTACCTTGCATATCCTTAATCCAGTTTCGACCTGTCAAAAAATCTTATTGCCCCTTTTATGTCGCACAATACTTCATCGTCGGAGACCTCACTCAACGATATCTTAACATCATATATTTTTTTTATGTATACTTTCTTCTCAAGCGATTGTAAAAACTTCCCCATAGCCACATATTCACCTTGGAACGCACTTTCGAACGGTACGATGAACGGCCCCCAGGATTTTGCACTTTTTTTCTGCTGGATATATATAGGAACATCAAATTTGAAATCGACCAATCCAACTCCATTTCTATCAGCTAAAATAGCCACAGCCTCTACCAAAGGAACAACATTGTCCATCGTAAAAAGCTGGCTATTGTATTTACCCATTTCCTGGTCTAGAGCAGTCTTTTTTTTCTGAAGGTCACTTATTGATAATATCAAGGCTTGTTTTTCTTTGAAATCCCGTTTCTTTAAGGTTATTGTTTCATCAATCTTGTTAAAATGATACTCTCGAAAGAAAAAAACAGTAATAAATAGCGAAACCAGAACCAGGGGAACCCAGATACCTTTAAGAATGAATTTTATATCCATTATTTAACCCTTATCGAACCGGTTAAGACAAAGCTTGAACGTTTATAAAGCCCATCTGTCTTTTCTGCAAATTTTTCGAACATCTCTTTTTCGAAGCCACAGATATGCCATAGATTTTCCACAAACCTCGCCAATTGCATATCAGATCTTTTAATATCACCCGAATAAAATCCTTCAACTCTAACTCTTATTAGACTTTTATCGATATTATCCTCACTCAATTCAAGACTATTTAAATAAACTCCCGTTGGCACGGATAAGCTGAAAACTTTAAGCAAGTTGCTTGGCCATGTTTGAGATTGTTTTAACTTAGATACCAATACTACCATCGAATTCACCGCCTTGGCCAGTGGTATGGTTTCTGAATAGGCTTGAGAATATTCAATCTCATTTATCTTTTGCCGGATTACTTTTAGCTTTTTGCTCATGATTGAATATTCCAACCAAGATAAACCGATAAGCATTATCAATAAGGAAGCGATTAAAAACGACATAATTTTTGATAACGACTTTAGTTTATTGTACTTATAAATTGTTTTTATTGATGTTGGTAAAAAATAATTTTTATCTTTAAGTCTTATTGCCCCACTGCAAAGAAGATAATCACATCTATAATTATCCCAGAACTTTTTCAGATTATTTTCATTCGTTATTAGATCGCGATATGGATTTTCACACCTTGTTTTTAATCCGGTTGCTTTTGTTAAATCATCGGCAACAACCTCCCATCCGGGGCCATGTAATACAATTTCGCCTAATTGTCGTCCGGGATAATATCCGCTATAAAAATCAAGGGTATTATGCAAGTTGCGCTCTATCTTTTCCGAGATCTTTGCAGGATCAAACATTTCTTTGTCAATAATCACATCAGCCATGGTGAAACTATTGGAGAATTCGAACCTTTCACCGTGAACAAAATCGATTACCGCCTCTAAATCTCCCCAATGTATCAAAATATTGGTAACACCACCAGGCATCAATTTTCCGGGAATACTTTTGCTAAAAGCCAAAGGTGAGGGAATAACTCCAAGCAGTTTATCCCCGAGAAAAGAAAAATCATCAATAGATGATTTTAGATTAACAACAACATAAGTATATATACCTTCTTCGGTTTTTTCGATATTCAAGATATTGATATAAGCGTCATCGACTGAATAAGGTATCAGCTTGTCGCATTCCCATTTAATAGCTTTAAGAAAGTCATCTCCTTTTAAATCGGGAACTTTTACCCTACGCAAGAAGAAATCAAACCCTGAAATAATCAATAATATCTTTACATCTTTAAGATTTAATTCCTCTGAAAGTTTCTTTACGCCTTCGGAGACAAGCCTGTCGTGTGAACTGGTTTGATATGTTAGTCCAAATAGTTTTCCTGCCCTTAGCCATTCGACCGACTTTCGAGTTCTGGAAAAAAGAGCATATTTAAAATGTTTGTCAGTTAAATCAACACACAATATTTTTCTAGTTAAAAAAGACACCGATATCTTTTCATCCAGAATAAAAACATCCGCTGGCCTTTCTAAAGCAATGTCCTCATTTTGGGCAAACGGAGTCTTCTGTATTACACCGGTACCGTCTTTCTCCATTTTATCTATTGTCATGGCGTCTCCGGAGTTCCTGGTATAACAAATGTCGAGGGGCTGTTCTGATTATTGTATTCAGCTCCTAACCAGCTATCAGAGCGTCTCACAGATGACACCCGAACCTCGTCCAAACGACCTTTCATCTGCCTACTGCCGGATGGGTTATCTCCAAGGTAATTATGTATCGTTGAACTTGTGTCTATATTTCCGGATTTAGGAGTAGAAGCTACGTTTTGATTATTAATCCATATTCTCATTGTACTGCCATCATAAGTGCAGGCAAAGAAATACCAGGTTTTTTTTGAAAGATTAGTACCGTATTGTAAGTGAGTGGTGTTGCTGTTGGTTTTTAAACGGAATGCAGGATTTTCGCTATTGTGAAAATCTGTCATTATCCAATGATTATCCACTGCAGTTCCAGTCGCTCTGGAAAAGCATCTTCCGTTGTTGCTGGCGTTGTTTTTATAATAAACCCAATGCTGAACAGTCAACTGGTTACCACTAACATCCCAGATTCCCAGGTCGATATCATCATCCGAATTACCATCAAATTCAATCCCATCTCCGATGACACAATTTTTCAAATCTTTACCTTTTAGACCTCCATTATTGGTTCCATCATGGTCATTATTGGTAGCATCAACAAACTGAGGAGCCGAACTTGTTGGATCCTCATCCATATGTTGAACCATCAAATAATTAACATCCCACACCGATTCAGAACCGTATGACTCGTTTTCAGCCGGTTGTGTCTCGCCAGCCTTATCATACCATACCCATATCGATGTATTTGAGCTACTTGAAATAGAAGGGACCTTCACCCATATTTCAGCTTTAGCACTGTTCGGATTATTGTGAGTAATGTATGTAACAATTTCACAGGATAAACGGTTGTTGCCATCCTGATCGCTGGAAAACCTTATATCTCCACCACCATCTAAAGCAGGATGACTGCCATTTTTATCAAGCATCTCCGAAGGTAAGTTAGATTCGGTTAAAAGCACAGGAAAATCGGTCAAGTTCCCAGGAACCTGACTGGCCTGAATAACCAATTCACATCTCCTGCCCCACCCGGTAAATCCTCCTCCACCTCCACCGCCACCACTGAACCAGCTACCACTCAAACGTAATTCACAATAAGCCCCGGAAACAGGCGGAACCGAAACATACATCGATGTTGTATCGTTTTCAGTACTATAAACACCCCTTATAATATGATTTCCAATCGGAATGGAGCCGACAAATGAAAATCCTCCCGATGAGCTGGGATTTGTCGATGAGGAGGTTGTTCCACCAGAGCCATCTGGATAGAATATAGTAACTGTAACTTTTGAGGCACTATCTCCCGGAACAGCCCCTAACCCATCATAAATATTTCCTGTCACCGTATTCGAGGTTAAATCCGAAACATTCTGAGCAAATTGCTTGGTTATAGTTGAACCACCACCGCTGGACGTGATAGTTACACCACCGCTATAAGTGTATAAATTTCCCCAAGCATCCTTTTTATAATCATCTGCATCCTCGGTAAAATCACTCCGGATATACGGACCATTCCAGGTAGAATAACCACCCGGGTTGGTCACAAGTGCGTCAAGGTCAGGCGGTAGTGAACCCACATCGCCAACATAACCATAATCAGTGCGGATTCCATCCTCGATTAGGTCCTTGTTACCGATTATGGCTTCCGCTAATAGTTCCATCTCGTTAATGGTGGCAGTTTCTCTCGCCTGTTCCATTGTTGGTGTTAATGACTTTATCGCTATAGTGCTCATTATAGCAATAACCACAATTACCAATAGAACCTCTATCAGCGAGAATCCTTTACAATTATTTTTTCCCATTCCTAACTTAATACATCACCACAGGTCACCCGCAAAACGCAATTCGGTATAAATAGTTTTACCGGGATAAACAGCAACATATTTTGAAATAGTATCTGCATCTATAATGGCTTGCAAGCGGTGTAATCCTATCGGAATTGAATTAGAAAACGAGAATTCACCTGAAGCGCTTGGTGAGGTTGATGAGATGGTCAAAGAACCGGTTCCATTGGGATATTGAACTGTGACAGTGATACTTGAAGCGCTGTCTCCTGGTGGCGACAAGTCCGAATCACGGACAATTCCTTTAATTGTATTCGAGGTTAAATCGTTTACAGAACTGGCAAACTGTTTGGTTATAGTATTACCTCCACCGTTTGAGGTAATAATCACACCTCCATTGTAAGTATAGGGTTCATTCCAGGCATCGCGTTTATAATCCTCAGTATTTTCACTGAAGTCAGAGCGGATATATGGTCCGTTCCAAGTTGAATAGCCACCGGGATTTGTCACCAAAGCATCAAGATTGGAAGGCAATGCACCTACATCACCAACATAGCCAAAATCTGTTCGAACACCAGCTGATACCAGTCTCTCATCGCCAATAATCGCCCGAGCCAACCTCTCCATTTCCTCGGTTGTAATATCAAAACGGCTCTGGTCGGTAAAGGATTTCAAAGATTTCATAGCTACAGTTGCCAGAATACCAAGGATAACCATCACCAGGACCATCTCAATTAACGTAAAGCCTTTTCTGTGTTCAATAAGGCTCATTAAAAATTAATTGTTATGGTATCACCCGAACCAACGCTTTTTATAGTCCGTGAAACGGCGCTGTAAATATAGTTTACATCCCATGAATCCTTGAGGTAATCACCATCGTTATCCTCGATATACGGACCATTCCAGCCGGTTTTGGTAAATCTGTTCCAATCTGAAACGCCTGCAGGTTTAGTCACCAGATCGGTCAGATTTGATGGTAGAGAACCAACATCATTCTCATAGCCCCTGACGCCGCTTTTAGCCGACCCAACCAAGGCAATTTTTAAACGTCGCATCTCTTCCTTGGTGGCAGCGACTTTAGACGTTTCCATTATATCACCCATCCTCGGAATGCCAACGATTGCCATTATCCCCACCACCAAAACTACAATAATTAGTTCAATTAATGTAAAACCACCGCTACCGAATTTTGGTTTTTCAAGCATTAATGATCTCTATACAAGATCACCAGTCATTTTCACCGACAGTGTTTGTATTGGGCCATATTTCACCAGTGGAGGCTTTATAAGCCCAACCACCGCGAGTGCCAACTATGGTTCCTTTTGTAACACCGGTGACGATTGAATCAGGAGCGTTAGTCTGGTATGGGTTATCCGGTATATCCTGTTCCAGAACAACGCCAACCGTTCTAACGCTGTCAATAGGTGGCCAGGTGGCTGTGCCGGTAGTAACCGCAGTATTGGCATAATAAATACTTATAGCCGACCTGAGGCTACCAAGAGCACCTTTGCAGGCAGCCTCTTTTGACTCGGCCACAATACTTCTGTACTTGGGAATAGCTACCGAAGCCAGAATACCAAGTATCACGATGATTATCACCAGCTCAATAAGGGTGAATCCTTTTTGGTTAGTGAAGCGCATACATCCCTCCTTAGCTTATTATTTTTTAAACACCTGTATCATATTCCACATCGGTAAAAATATAGCCAAAGCCAGCATCAATACTATCCCGCCAATAAATAATGTCATTATCGGCTCCAATCGAGAGGCAAGCTTTTTAGATTGATATTCGACCGACTCATCGTAGTGACGAGCCACTTCAAACAACATATTATCTATATTCCCCGATTCCATTCCAATGGCAAACATCTGAATCACCAACGGCTTAAAATATTTTGATCTCCTCATAGGACTAAACATATCACCACCCCCCCTAACATTATCGCCAATTGATGTTATTACTTTAGCAATTATAGAGTTACCAACAGTTGCCCCAACCAGACCTAAGGACTCAACCAAAGGCAAACCAGACCTTATTAGTGTGGCTAAGACATAGCAGAATCTGGAGATAGTAAGTTGTAAAAAGATATTTCCCAATATCGGCATCTCAAGTTTTATCCAATCGAATATTTTTTGACCGATGCTACTCTTGCTAAACCTTTTAAACGAAAAAACCATCACACCCACCATAAATACAACAACATACCAAAAAGATGAGACGAAATTGCTAAACTCGGACAACATTCGGGTCGGCAATGGTAAATCAGATTGATAAAACTTATAAAAATCTGCAAATTTAGGCACCACTATAGTCACAATCACAGTAATTGCCAGCATGATTGTAATCATCACGTATATTGGATAACGTATAGCAGATTTAATCATCTCCTTCGTTTTCATTTCTCTTTCAATGAGTTCGCACATCCGGTCAAGAACAATATCCATTTGCCCTGAGGCTTCACCTGCCCTAATAGTGTTTATATAAAGCGATGAGAAATATTCAGGAAACTGTTGCATCGCTTGAGACAGAGCCATCCCACTTTCGACTAATCGCCTTATCTCTTGTAAGACTGAGCCGAATTTGATATTTTCCTGCTCATTTTCAATAACATCTAAAGCTCTAAGCATAGGTATGCCAGCTTTTATAAGGGTATTATATTTTTTGGTAAATTCTAAAAGTACTTCGAGATTTACAGATGGTTTGAAATATTTTTTAAAAATACTCTTATAACCTTCATCAGCTTCCACATTTATAGGGATCAAACCTTTAAGATCAAGATTCTTCTTGGCCGTCTGGATATCCTCGGCTTCAAAATATCCTTTCTGGATATCACCTTTCGGAGAGACAGCTTTATATTTGAATCGGTATGGCATCTTTCTTTAATGAAACGTTATGAGATTGCTCCAGCTTACTATCTTCATTATGGCAAACACGCAGAACCTCCTCCACTGTTGTAATCCCTTTAGAAGCTTTTTGCAGACCATCGTCAAGAAGGGAAACCATACCAGCTCTTAAAGCGGCTCTACGTATATCCGTATGGGATGCCTTTCTACTGATAATATCCTTAAGAACAGGATTTAAAACCATCAGTTCATGAATAGCTGTCCGTCCCTCAAAACCGGTGTTATTACAACGCGGGCAACCCTTACCACGATAAAATGTAACATCAGGTAAATTCCACCGCTCCATATATTCTTTGACTAGGGCTAAATCTGGAAGGGTTTCTTCCCGGCAGTTTGGGCAGATGACACGCACAAGACGTTGCGCTAATATAGCAGTCATCGAAGTTGAAACCATATATGGTTCGACGCCCATGTCGATAAGCCTTACCGCTGCCACAGGAGCGTCGGAAGTATGAAGTGTTGAAAGCACAAGGTGGCCCGTTAATGAGGCTCTTATGGAAATCTCGGCTGTAGCTAAATCCCGTATTTCGCCCACCATTATGATATCAGGATCTTGTCTGACAATTGACCGCAAGGCATTGGCAAAAATAAGGCCAGTCTTTTCGCTTACCTGAACCTGATTTATCATAGGCAGGTTATATTCCACCGGGTCTTCAACTGTAACGATATTTTTCTCCGGCGTATTCAACTCGCTTAATACAGCATATAATGTCGTAGTTTTACCACTACCTGTGGGACCAGTAATAAGGATTAATCCTTCTGGTCTGTTTATAACATCAAGCCACTTGCTATAATTACTTTCAGAAAAACCCATTTGATTGAGGTTAAGCATAAGATTACTCTTATCCAGAATTCTTATAACAACTTTTTCTCCAAAAACAGTTGGCATGGTGGAAACCCTGAAATCGATAGGGTTATTTCTAAAAATCATTCTGAATCGGCCATCCTGAGGGAGCCGTTTTTCTGAAATGTCTATCTTTGACATCACCTTCAGCCGTGAAACTACAGGTTGATGTATATGCAGTTCCAAAGCGGCTACTTCTCGCATAAGGCCATCAATGCGAAATCTGATTCTAAAATTTCGCTCATCCGGTTCAAAATGGATATCCGAAGCCTTACTTTTAACAGCCTGACCAATAATTGCATCAACCAGCTCCACTGCCGGCATATCAGCTGAAATATCCTCCTTTTTCTCCAAGTCCACGATTTTATCTTCCGCATGTGTAGTTATGGGTGCTTCAAGTCTGTCCATCGTTTTGCTCATGGTATCAGTGATCGAGTAATATTTATCAATAGCCGCTTCAATCTCACTTTTGGTCGCAACCACTCTTTTAACTTCCATCTTGGTATTGTAAACTATCTCATCGATCGCTACAAAATTCAAAGGATCATCCATAGTGACAGTAAGAACATTACCTATAAGAAATATGGGAATAACCGTATATCTTCGAGCAACCTCGGCAGGCAATAACTTGACAACGTTTACATCAATTTCAAGGTCAGCTAAGGATAACTTGGGAAGATTAAGCTTTTCAGCGATGACCTCCTGAAGACGATCCTCGGTGATATAGCCAAGCTCTACCAGAATGCTCCCTATCCGCCCACCCGAACGCCTTTGATGTTCAAGAGCGTTTTCAAGCTGGCTTTTAGAGATTAAACCTGATTGGATAAGTAACTCACCCAATTTTTGGAAATTATGTTTGTCTAACATTTATTAATCTCAAGTATATCCATTAGTTACAATATTTATCGGCATCTAAAAGAATTTAAAAAAACAATCAGCATTAAGATCAACCCCGCTTTCATACTGAAACAGCAGTCTATATAACGATTATTTCCCTATCAAAATATCTCCATTTAACAGCCTACGATCATATAAAAAAATCATGCTCTTCAATCTATGCTAAAAAATATATAACTTATAATCCAATACCATTACAACTTAATTACGAACCACTTTTTTAACATTTGTGGCTTCATGGGTAAGCACTTCCCTTATAGCTTTACCCAAAATCTGCATCGTATAGGGTTTCCTAATATATTTCCCCACACCCAATTTCTCAGCCTCCTTGACTCGACCTGTCTCCGAGAAGCCACTAACTATAATAGCCTTTTGTTCAGGACGAAGTTTTATAATTTCTTTATAAGTATCCAGCCCATCAAAACCATCTTCCATTATCATATCCAACACCACTATATCAGCGTCATTATTTTTTAAGTATTCCACAGCTCTTCTTCCATCGGCTACCGTTGTAACATTATAACCCAAACTTGATAATATGCTGGTTGCCAACTCTCTTTGCTCTTCGAGGTCATCGACAACAAGAATTTTTTCGCATCCTCTTATATCTACAACCTCTTTCCTGTCGTCATCGGGACTACCCTCTATTACCGGTAAATAAATAATAAAATCACTTCCGTGACCTACCCTACTTTTAACATCGATATAACCATTATGGTCTTTAATAACTCCATAAACTATTGCCAATCCCAAGCCACTCCCACTCTTACCCATCTCCTTTTTTGTATAGAAAGGTTCAAACAGGCGTTTATAGTCTCTTTCGCTTATTCCCACACCGTCGTCTCTTGTTGTCAATATGACATATTTCCCTTTATCGATATTGTCATAACCACCTATAAGTTTTTCCACATATTCGCATTTTGTCTCAATCACAAGTTGCCCGCCATGAGGCATGGCATCGAAAGCATTTAAGATCAAGTTCATAATCACCTTGGATAGATGAGGCATGGAACCGTGTATTTTGGGTATATTTTTATCAAGATTAACTTTTAATTTAACCGTAGGACATTTTAATTTAAGGTTAAAGAAATCCGGTGATTGTAAGTAGGTTTCAACAACTTCATTAAGGTTAACCGGAACCATTTCGTACCGCCCTCTTCTGGCCATGGTTAAAAGGTCCTGAACAACCTCGGATGCCCTCTGGGCAGAATTCTCAATTTTTGAAATTTTATCTCTAATCGGGCTATCAGGTGGTAAATTCATCTTAATCAACTCGGGGTAAGCTACCAAAGGTCCAAGGATATTATTTAAATCATGGGCTACTCCTCCAGCGAGTATGCCCAATGATTCCATACGTTGAGAGCGAGACAGTTTCTCACGTAGCTCCTGTTTTTCTCTTTCGATTTCCTTAAGCTCCGATATATCTGTGAATACAGCGATCGTGCCAAGCACAACCCCGTTGTTGTCTAAAAGCGGTGTCGCCGAAACAAAAACACGTCGGCGATTTCCGTCTTTCCTGACTATGGTTAGTTCATATTGACCATCTTCTTTATTTCTTCTTTTTTGATTTTCCCTGTTTACCTTATTCAGTTCATCCTTGATAACAATATCCTTAAGGTTCATTCCTATTAATTCATCCAACAAATAACCAAATATTTTGACAGAAGCCCTGTTGGCAAATAGTATCTTTTCATCAAGGTCGGTCGTAAGAACTCCATCGGAAATATTTTCAACCAATGAACGATATTTTTCCTCTGATTGCCGAAGCATCTGCTCCGCACGTTCACGTTCAGTGATATTTTTGTCTACACCACGATATCCAAGTAAATTACCACAATCATCCAGGATAGGGACTCCACTTGTTTGAAGGCATACCAACTGGCCATTTTTGTGAACATTCCAATTGATTAAATCAACGATATTATCTTTGCGCGTCGTTATCTTATCAAAGGCTTCTTTTATTTTTTCAGCCTCTTTCTCGGGCATTATATCAAATGGTGTTTTGCCCAAAAGTTCCTCTGGTTTGTATCCAAGAACATCTATTACATTTTCACTTACATACGTATACTTCCCCTCTTCGTCGACCTCCCATATCCAATCCGAACTGCTGATAGCAATATCCCGGAATCTCTTCTCGGAGATGCGCAGGGCTTTCTCTGCCTGCTTGCTTTTAATCGAATAACGGATGGAACGTTCAAGCGAAGATGCGTCAAGCTGACCCTTGACCAAATAATCCATCGCCCCGACTTTCATCGCCTCGATATCGACCTCGGAGTCACCCTGCCCGGTAAGCAAAATCATTGGCACCGAACAGCCATTTCCAATAGCAGTCCGAATCAGGTCAAGCCCACTGAATTCTCCTAAGCGATAGTCAATAAGATAGACATCATGCTGATTGCGAGCGATTATCTTTAAGGCCTCATCGTATGTCGAAGCCCAATCCAGTTTGTAATTTGCTCTCTTAATTTCCGAAAGCAGATCTTTAGTTATAAAATAATCGTCTTCGTCGTCATCGACTAGCAGCGTTTTGATGATATCGTTTTGCATTTGACTCACTACCATATCCAGGTGGTAATTGCACTATCTCAAACCAGTATATTCTTAAGGTTTTCATAATTTCTACAAGGGATTCAAATGATACTGGCTTGGTGATAAATGAATTCACTCCAAGATCATATGTGCGATAGATATCTTCCTCTTCCGTTGATGTGGTTAACACTACAATCGGGATACGCCTTAGATTCGTATCGGCTTTTATCTCCCTAAGTGCTTCACGTCCATCTTTTTTGGGCATATTTAAATCTAAAAGAATCAATCCTGGTAATGTCCAATTTGGTATATTTGAAAACTTTCCCCGATGGTATAAATAGTCCATCAGTTCCTCACCGTCTTCGACAATTTGTAAATCGTTGGCCAAACGGTTTTCATCAAGTGCTTCGGTTGTCATTAATCTATCATCAGGATCGTCCTCTGCCAATAATATCGTAATTGGTTTCCCATGTCTATCCATCAAGGCTCTCTCCTTTTTTATTTTTATAGGGTCAGGTAACCGGTTGTATTATACTGGGCTCATGACCCCTATAAACGGTTTTTTCCATAATTTCTCTGCTCTTCTTCACTCCCCGTTTTCCCAGGTCTTTTTTCATTCCTCCATCACTCTTTTCTACATGGTGCTGTTTTATAGGAATGCTCACGATAAACTTTGCCCCCTTGCCAGGTGCGCTTTCGGCTGTTATAGTCCCCCCATGACGTTCAACAATCTTACGGCAAACCGCTAACCCTACACCTGTTCCTTCATATTCACTCCGACCATGCAACCGTTGAAAAACAGCAAATATTCTATCAATATATTTTTCATCAAAACCGATGCCATTATCCTGCACTACTATTTTACAGAGATCTTTACTTTGGGCCTTACCCATGATAACTCGATGAGGTTTCTTCACAGCCTCACTATATATCTTCACCATTGGAGTCTGGCCTTTTTTATGGAACTTAAGGCCATTACTAATGAGGTTCTGCAACAACTGTCGCATCTGTAATGGATCAGCCTCAATCGTCGGTAGTTCCAATAGTTCCACATGGGCATTCATTCTTTCAATGGTTGTTTCCAGATCAGACAATACCTCTTTTGCTACTTTATGAAGATTAACTTCTACAAACGGTTGAGCCTTAGAGGTTACACGAGAAAAAGTCAGAAGGTCTTTTATCAATATCTGCATACGCTCAGCTGCTGACTGCATACGCTCAAGATAATTCCGACCTTTTTCGGAAAGTTCATCACCACAGACAACTTTCAACCGTTCCCCGAAAGCCTGGACTTTTCGGAGAGGTTCCTGCAGGTCATGCGAGGCTACAAAGGCGAAATCCTGAAGTTCGCGATTACTCTGTTCAAGCTTAGCCGTAAACAGTTTTAATTCTTCCTCTGCTTTCTTGCGTTCATTTATTTCCTCCTGCAACTCCAGAGTCCTCTCCCCCACCCGCTCTTCCAGACTACGGTTCAAATTTCCCCACTCTTGTTGAGCAACCTCCCAAATATCAATCATGTTATTGAATGATTTTGCCAGATGACCAATTTCATCATTTGAAGCAACTGATACCCTCTGGGTTAAATCACCTCTAGCGATAGCATCTATAACTTGCGATATTTGAGTTAAAGGTTTGGTAAATGATTTACAGATGAGTGATGC
This sequence comes from candidate division Zixibacteria bacterium 4484_95, assembly GCA_002085375.1. Classification (GTDB taxonomy): domain Bacteria; phylum Zixibacteria; class MSB-5A5; order UBA10806; family 4484-95; genus 4484-95. The sequence goes on from NATP01000007.1 coordinate 22,005, forward strand.
TACTGTTATTCCTATTAGCAAGATTAAAAAGCTTACCATCGCTAATATCATTTCGGTTTTTAATAGATAAGCATGGATTTCCTCAAATGAAAATCCGATGTAAAGCTTGCCTATTTCATGACCATCAATAACTACAGGAGTTATGGAACAATAAACCTTCTTATCTTGTGAGACATGGCTATCCTGAGTTGAAAAAATATACTTGGCTTTATCAGCATTATCCTTATCCAGAGAAGCATACATCTTACCGGATTGATCGATTGCAGCTATGTAGACAAGTTTATAATCTTGCTTTATATCTTCAAAGAAATCTTTAACAGCATCATGATCCTCGGATAACAATGCCGGGCTAATTTCATCAGCTATCATATTAGCACCGGTTCGCGCCTTTTTTTCAATAGCTCTAATCGCTTGTTTCTCCAAATGGCTACGAAAGAAGAAGAAAATGAATAGAGAATATCCACCAATTAATAATACAATGAATATTATAAGCTTTGTTTTAACGTTATAAATTCTCACATCCGTAACGGGCTTTTTACGACCCTCAACCACTTGGTTTTATTCTCCTCATTTAACGATCATTAAAAGATTTCACTTATATTCTTAAAAAAGTTTATCAATAAACACCTATATTGTTATGTTAAATTTTATCGGCATTAAATGTGCACATTATTAGAAATACTTATGACCTGTTTAAGAACGGTTTTCTAACTGTTAGAAAAAGACAAATATTATGATTCAACATGAAAAGGATGGATAAGATACGGTAATATAACTTTCTTCTTTTACAATCCCTTTAACAAATTTTATCGGTAGAGTCAGATTTAGCCTTAGCTTTTTCATTTTATCCCAGCTTGTTTAATTTTGCACCACGTTACGGGTTATCAGTTCAACACCAACTACTAAAATAAACCATGGTATAAATTTTTGATTTTGCTCTCCGATACTTTGTTAAAAGGCCAGATTGGCCAAGGAGGGAAAATGCTGATATGGTGTATTACTCTGTTTGTTATTGGAACATTCGCACTGCTGGATGCTGTTTTCAATTATGGTGATATATTCCGTCTTCTTATATCCTTTTCAGTAATGGCTCTATCAATATGGATTTACGCCAAAAACAGAACCTTGGTAAATCTAAAAAACATGGAAAAGCTTAAAACCCAAAACACTGAACATAAAAGTCAGACCATTCAAATCGATCAATCTCCAGCCCCCAAAGAAAAAGTGCCGGAGAAAGTATCTTAACCAATAACAATTAATCAGGATTCTCTATACTAAACGATTGCTTCCTCGAGAGCAATACGAATCGGGGTGTAGGTTATGCCTAATTCCCTTTCCACCTTGCTTCCGTCAACACAGAAACCCTCCTTCATCACTTTCATTTGATCCATGGACATTTCCCATAATGGTGGTTTCTTTATTATGTCAGCCAACCATGTTAAAATCCTGGCGTTTATGAAAACCATAAATTCGGGAAGGTGTATTTTGGGTAAAGATACTCCCGAGACTTCTCTAATCATTTCGTTGATTTCTCTAAACGACAACTGTTGTTTGCCTATAAGGTATTTCTCACCGAGGTTGTTTTCCTTCTCTACCGCTTTAACAATAGCCTCAGCTACGTCCCTCACATGCACCCAGGTCAGGACGGAATCGTGAAATATTGTTGCTGGTAAACTGCGGTTAATAAGATTCTTGATATACCGGCCGGTGGCTTTCGTATCTCCAGACCCCAGAACGGCGCTGGGATATATCATGACCAGGGGAAGTCCCTTTTTCTCATATAACTCCCAGGCGATCAGATCCCCTTCGTATTTTGTTTTAAAATATTCACAGAAGCGAACAGGCCCAACCTGACTTTCCTCGTTGAAAGGGCAGTCTTTTGGTTTGCCATAGATTCCCGCTGTGCTTACATGAACAACCTTGGAAATACCTGTCTCCAACGCACATTCCATGACATTCCGCGTACCCCCGACATTGACTTCTTCAAAAATTTGCCTGTTAGGTTCCCAGAAAGAATATATATTGGCCAAGTTAATCACCCAATCGCAACCTTTCATACCTTCACGCAAAGAGTTTTTATCAGTCACGTTACCGATGATGAGCGTAGCTCCTGATTCTTCAATCGCACTAACCTTACTGCTTTTTCTAACCAGACAATATAGCTTATGCTCAGTTTGTGACAACCGCTTGATCAGGTGTTTTCCAATAAAACCTGTAGCCCCTGTGATAAATATTTTCATAAATCCCTTCCGGTTCCATAAATATCAAAACAACATTGACACATTACCAAACCGATATCCTTTAATACTACATTCATTTGAATTATAATTCTACACCGTTTTAGATGCAAATAAAATACTCCCCGGGCCGGACTCGAACCAGCGACAGGGTGGTTAACAGCCACCTGCTCTACCAACTGAGCTACCGGGGAATATTTAATCCATCGGTAAATTATAATAGCGTTGACTATCACTCCCGTGTAGCTTATTATTATGATATGAAAACGATAACCTTCAATGAAAAATTCATCAAGGCTTTAAAGAACACAAAAAGAGTAGCGGTTCTTACTGGAGCTGGTGTTTCGGCAGAATCAGGAGTGCCCACTTTCAGGGGCGCTGATGGTATCTGGAAAAAATATAATCCCATGGAGCTAGCAACATTCGAGGCTTTTAACGCCAACCCCAAGCTCGTCTGGGAATGGTATAACTACAGGAGAGAGATAATCCGAAATATCAAACCCAATCCTGGTCATTATGCTTTAGTCGAGATGTCCAAGATTTTCGATGATTTCACACTTATAACCCAGAATGTCGATGGCCTTCATCGTCTGGCTGGCTCGCCTACAGTATATGAGCTCCATGGCAATATCCACCGTAACCGATGCCTTGACTGCGGAAAGTTCGACTATACTGAAGAATTCGATCAACTGCCCCCGATTTGTGATTGCGGGGGCCGTCTAAGACCTGATGTTGTCTGGTTCGGCGAGATTCTTCCCAAAGAGGTTTTGGATAAATCAATGGCATCAGCCACTCATGCTGAGCTTTTCTTCACCATTGGCACATCCGGAGCGGTTCAACCTGCCGCCTCATTGCCTGTAATCGCCAAACAAAACGGCGCACTGGTGGTAGAAATTAATCTCGAGCCAAGCGAGATATCATATATCTGTGACATTAAATACTATGGTAAATCAGGGGAGATATTGCCTCAAATAGTGGCTAAGACAAAAGAACTAAAAGACCTTCATAAAGAAAAGGGGAAATAATTATGCAATCAAAAACTGATGATGAAGAGAAATTATCCCATCTTCCTGAAAAGATCCGTATTCTTGTTAATAGATTCACCAAAGCTTTAGTAAATGAATTCGGTGAAAACTTGTATTCAGTGATATTGTTTGGTTCAGCGGCTCGTGTGATGCATCAGGCAGACCTGGCAAGCCAGGCATCTTCAGATGATTTCAAAGAGGGGAAATCGGATATCAATATAACCATTATCCTCGAGCAGGTCGGTACAAATGAGCTAAATATGATTCTAAATATTGGTCGCAAGTTTAAAAAGAGCGGTCTGGCAATACCACTGGTGTTCAAGCGTGGACATATTCCCACATCTCTTGATACATTTCCGCTTGAGTTTTCCGATATGAAACAAAACCATATCGTTCTTTATGGCGCTGACCCACTTGCAGAGGCTCAAATCGAAACTAAAAACCTGCGCCATCAATGCGAGGTAGAGTTCAAGGGCAAGTTGATTCAACTCAGGTGTGGGTATCTTGTGGCCGGCGAAAATAAAGAGAACCTGACCGAGCTTATCTCCGCCTCAGTGTCTTCGATTTTAACCGCCTGTCGGGGGATGGCTCGAATCTCAGGGAAAACGCCGCCAGATAGCGGGAGTGAGCTTCTAAAACTAGTACATGACGAATACGGCATCGACACCAAAGCCATCGATGAAGCCTGGCGATTGAAACGGGGAGAGGTCGAGGAGTCAACCGCCACACTTGAGATGTTATTTGATAATTATATGACAGCAATCGAGAAGCTGGCGGAGGCGGTGGATAGGTTGTAGGTTAAAAATCCTTGCGGTTTTAACAATAATAATAGTCAAGAGCACAAGGCTCTTGATCTACTGATTAAAAAATTTCCTGCTTGACTGTTTTCGGTAATCGGCTTGAGAAGGCTTTAAGATTTGTCTTTAATTTCTCCGCCTCTTTTAGATTAAACGCATAGAACGAAACGACATCATAGGCACAAACCTCATTGTTAAAAATCCTCCACTGGCCAGCTTTTATCCATTGTTTAGGTAGCCCTCCTACCGTTCCTCTATTAAATAGCTCATCATAGACAACAGCAATTTTTGCCCTCTCTGATTTTGTCGTTTCGTAAATTTGCCGTGTATTATAACATCCCTCAATTCTTGTTTTTCCGATCCGCCTATTACCTAAACCCCATAAATCCAAACATTTGATATCCGCAAGATAGTTAATGGCACCGATATCATTTGCCGCAACCACGTCATTCTGATAGAACTCTTTTAAGAACAACCCCATCTGGTATTGTTGTTCATAAATGTTGGTCATAGCCCGGGGCGTCTTCATCAATGAGACAAGTCCTCTTTCTACAAGAGGCAAAATAGTGATAATAACTATAAGCGCCAGCGTTACATATCGAATAAAAGACTTATTATCTGATTTGCAATGAAATATATCACGCAGATAACTATTAAACGATACCGACACAACGAACACACCCAGACCTATAAGATATGCCTCATATCTGTAAAACCAGTTGGTTCCTGCAAATTGCAGATGTAAAAGAGCGGTAGCTATAAAAACAATCAGCATAACTGAACGTTCTTCCCATATGGTATTTTTCTTCACACATTGAAAGTACAATACTACCAGAGCAATAAGTAAAAGTATCAATATTTGAGGATTGTGAACCAACTGGTAACCTAGGATTGTAATAAAGAAGAAAGCCGTTTTTAACGATGAAAAGTCAGGCATATTTCCTTTTAGAAGAATCGAATTTGGTATAAAATACCATCCTCTGGATATGGAAATCAATCCATATATAACAACCGGAAGCGCTCCAAGCCCGCCTAAAAGAAAAGAATATAAATATTTTTTCCGCAACAAAAATAAAAGGCAGACAATAATAATTAAAAAAATTCCCTCATAACGAGCCATTATTACAAGCGGAGAAATCAACAATAACCATATGGCACGGTATTTACTCCCCCGCCTGAAATCCTCAGACGTATCACCAAGTACTTTTCCGGCAAGGTAAACAAATATAACAGTTAAAATCGTATGCAGAATATGTTCCTGACCGCAAAATATGAGGGAATACAGAGGTGTGAAAAATATTATCGATATGAGTATAACGATTTTTAAAGATGGTATTATTTTATATTTCTGCAAGATACCATATATTAGCCAAATCAGAACAGTAGCCAAGATAAGATTTATTACCATCGGCGCTGTTTCGTTAACACCACATAATAAGTAATCCAAAGACAACAACAATGTCCAGAGCAACGAAGACGATGACGAGGAAAAACTATGCCTGGTTACTCCCCACGTGCCATTCTGAGCGACATTCTTGGCCATAGCCATATGGATATATGAGTCATCAAGCGCATAAACCAGATGGCCTTGATTCTGTTTTAAGGATACTAACAGCAATATCACTACTACCAGCCATAAAATTAATGTGGCAATAATAACAGGCCAGTTATTTTTAAGTTTCAATTTTCCATATCCTTTTAAAATTTCTATTCAATCACCCCAAATGCAAATACAACTTCCATATAAGCAGAATCAATATATTAACGAAATATCTCAAGTCAAATATATTAAACTCCTGTCGATTGACTGTTGATTTTACGGCATCCGACCTGTACTGAACGCTGGGGTTACACTCACACCGTGATAACGTTTAACCAGAAATACAAATCATTGTTTCATAAATGTTGACTTAAGGCTCAAACTGATATAATATTCAAAAAGATATATGAAGATTTGCACACCAAAACAGATGCGGGAGATCGACCGGAAAGCCATCAAGGGAATGGGCATACCCGGACTTGAATTGATGGAAAACGCTGGAAAAGGCGCTTTCGAGATGATTGTTGATTACTATGGCCCTGTTGAGGGTAACCGTATTATCATCGCCTGTGGAAAAGGCAACAATGGTGGTGATGGTTTGGTGGTGGCACGTTATCTCAAGGAGAATGGAGCCCATGTCGAGGTGATTTTACTTTGTAAAAAAGATACACCCAAAGGAGATGCGGTTATCAACCTCAAAAAAGCGGAAAAGCTTGATATCCCTATAAAAGAGGTTTTAAATCCTGAACAGTTCCATATACCGGATGATACTTGGCTTTTTGTCGATGCTATTTTCGGCACCGGTTTTACCGGCGACATACACCCCCCCTATGACAAGATAATCGATAAAATCAACGACCTGGACATACCGATAGTATCCATTGATTGTCCCTCGGGTCTCGACAGCGCAACCGGAAAAGTATCAACACCTACAGTTAAAGCTGATCTAACAGTTACATTCGGCCTTCCCAAAATTGGCCAAGTTCTCTATCCGGGGAAATCATACTGCGGCTCTCTTGAGGTTATCGATATAGGTTTCCCGGCAGGTTTAGATAACGATATTAACACGCATTTTATCACCAAAGACGACGCTTTTTTACTTTTACCGTTACGTAAACCTGATGCCCATAAGGGTGATTATGGTAAACTTTTTGTCCTGGCTGGTTCTACGGGTCTAACCGGGGCAGCATCAATGGCCTCAATGGCGGCTTTAAAATGTGGAACAGGTCTTGTGGTTCTGGGTTGTCCAGCAACCCTTAACTCAATACTTGAAACAAAACTAACCGAGGTGATGACCAAACCTCTTCCCGATGTAAAAAAGCAAGGCTGTTTTGCCTTAAGAGGAATGGGTGAAATTCGTCAGCAAATAGAGTGGGCCGACTCGGTAGCCATCGGGCCAGGAATCGGCACTCATCATGAAACGGTAGAACTTGTCAAACGGTTGGCTACACAAATCGAAAAACCTATGGTCATCGATGCCGATGGGTTAAACAACCTTGCCAAGGCCCCAGAAACACTAAAGCGACACAAAGGACCTTTGGTAATTTCACCACACCCAGGAGAATTCTCACGATTGACTTCAATCAACATTGATAAAATAGTCGATAACCGCATCAAACTGGCCGCCTCCTTTGCATCAGAACACAACCTTACTATAATATTAAAAGGCGCTCCCTCAATCATTGCCGACCCCTCAGGTGTGGTATATATTAATTCCTCAGGCAATGAGGGAATGGCCACCGCTGGTTCAGGAGATGTTTTAACCGGTTTGATCGGTGGCTTCCTAGCCCAAGGATTATCATCGGAGCATTCAGCTATCCTGGCAACCTACGTTCACGGTTTGGCTGGTGATATCGCTGGAGAGATTTACGGCGGTCGGGGAACGATTGCAGGAGATATTCTCGACTGTGTACCCGAGGCACTACTGGAACTGGAGGGTTTCCTGGGAATCGACGAAGATATCGAGGATGGTTCTTATCAACTTTAAAATTTACACTAAAAATATTAAATGATACAAAAAAAATCACCGTTAATCAAAACCACATCATGAAACACTTGACATTAAAAAAACATGATCTCAATTATAAATAATGCAATCCAATACTAACAATCCAGCGAATCTTAATAATCATCAAAACACCGATAAACAGTTTGATGTGATGACACCGGTCACCTACGCTTTTGGAGCGGTTATGGTGTTGCTTGGTGTCGTAGGTATTTACATGATGATAGCAAAGCCCTACGTGCACCAATTGGTCATTATCTTTTTCTACTCCATTCCTTCCAACTGCGCTATTTCATTATTCCCTCACGAACCGGTTCTTGTCTGGTATGGTAAAACTGTAAACCTCTGGCAACTTTCAACAGCAGCTACGTTAGGAACTATATTAGCCGCTTATATCGATTACAATTTTTTCACGCCGGTATTAAACCTGTCTTATTCAGTCAAATTTAAGTCTCATCCCATATATAGAAAAGCTCACAAATGGTTTTATAAAATTCCTTTTACCTTGCTGGTTATTGCCGGTTTCTCACCGATACCGTTTTACCCGTTCAAATTCATGGTTTACTCATCGAAATATCCCTGCTGGAAATATACAACCGCCGTAGCTATCGGACGATTCCCTCGCTATTATCTCTTAGCTCTTGCCGGCTACGCATTCCAGATACCCAACTGGATGATTTTTGGCTCGTTCCTGGTGATGTTAGGTATCGTGTATTACAAGAAAATAATAGGCTTGTCTACTCAACTATTTGTTAAGCTATTCAAGTTTTTAAAAGGAGAAAAGTTTAAAATCCAAAAGGATTTAACAGCTGGAGAAAAAATGCCAAAAAATATTTCAACCCTTCTCGCTTTCAGGATGGCCACCCATACAGTAAAAAATTTAATTCTTAAAAGGCCGATCTGTATTGCTCTTGAAGTAACGCATAACTGTACTGCCAACTGCCGCCACTGTGACAAGGGACCAAAAGTCGAGGATAACCCGGTAGGAGCTGAAGTCTATAAAAAAATATGTGATGAGCTTTCACCAAGTTTAATCCAGATAGCGGGTGGTGAACCGCTTTTACGTCACGATTTGCCGGAGATAGTACGGGCCTTATACAGACCTAATAAACCACCATTTTTAGTGCTTATTACCAACGCCTCTCTTCTGACAAAAGAAAAATACCTCGAGTTACGAAATGCCGGCATGAGACAGTTTTCAATTTCACTTGATTTTCCTGATGAGCGACATGACGATTTCCGCCGCGTACCGGGACTGTTTAACCACCTCAACCGACTGATACCCGAACTTCTGGCACTTGGTAACGGTGATGTTGTGGTTAACACCTGTATAACACGGGCCAATTACCCTTATCTATTGGATATCGCCGAGAAAGTTGCCAGCTGGGGTGCAAAATTGAATTTTTCGAACTATACTGACCTTCGCACCCACAATCTCCAGTTTAACCTTCGCCACCCAGAAGACACGCAACGGCTTTCAGCCATTATCGATAAAATGTATTCTTCAGAAAACGGATACACCTCCGTGATGACATCCGAGAAGGTTATGCGCCGTTACAATAGATTTCACGAGAACGGCTACCATTTCCCAAATTGCCGAACTGGGTATAGGTTTTTAATTGTCAATCCCGATGGCAGGTTGACGCCCTGTGCCATGTTTATAAAGGAACGTTATAATAGCCGCAAGGAGCTTATTGAAAAATTTTCCAATAAAAACGAATGCACCGGATGTTATATCTCGATGAGGGCAAATACCGAAAAATCAGCCTGGGAACTGTTGACCGATAACCTTAAATTCTTTAAACTATCTAAAAAAAGCGCTAAAAGATACAAATCATATGAACCAGCTGAGAAGGTAACTGTTTGATTATCTTTTTTCTTGAAGAAGATTTTAATATTTTATAACATATAAGCCCCCCTTACGGCTAAGGTTCTACATAAAAATAGCACCAGCCTGGTTCTGGTATTTCTACAAGGCCTTTAAAATAATTAACTAAATAGGTAACATCTGCCCAATTCACCTCACAATCACCATTTGCATCAGCCCTCCAGTATGGTTCAGATATTTCAAGAATACCATTTCTTAAAACATTTACAAGATATAAAACATCTGAACCTGTTAACATTCCATTGGCATTAACATCGCCTGGTATGAATTTCCCCTTTACACTATATATAAATGTCATCCATTCTGGTGAATGTGGATTATTAAGTAACACAGGATTTAAAACTGTATCAGGCTGGAATGTTCGTATAATAGATGTCCCTGAGTTTGTATAGAAATGGAGGACCCTTCGCCAGTCGTCGTTGCCAAAATTCTTTATAATGCTTAAATAGTCTCCTGTACAAATAGCTATCTCATCATTACCATCACCATCATAATCAGCAGGTTCAATAGATGAATTATTCCAAAAATCTCCATCTTGAATATTAGTGAATTTAAGTTCATATGAATTATTACCAACTGCTTCCCAGATGGTATTTATAAATGGTCCCTTAGCACCAACCATGAACTCATTCTTACCGTCGCCGTCAGTATCTCCTAAAAATTCCGTGGAATAAGCGTCTTATATTCATACTGGTTATCACCCACATTTTCAAAAACTTGATAACCGGTACGGTATTGATTATAAAATAAAACCTCTCCCAACCCATCGCCATCGAGATCGCCAAATTTCTCGTCTTTCACATGACTAACCTCCCATAAGTAAGTCCATACTATTGTATCTGGATAGCTGTCATATCTCCTGCTTTCCATAATTGCTTCACCTTCAAGATTAACCAAAAATAGGTCTGTTAATCCATCACCATCAGGATCTCCCGTATCTCTAATAGACCCATATGTATTGTATTCGTAATGTTCAAAAAACCAGGGATATAAGAAAGCTTCCCTGTATAACATTGCATCAACGGTAGCGTAAATTTCGTAAAGTCCATTATGGTCGGCATCTATGGGTTTCATCCGCACATACCATGGCAATTCAGCTACCCG